>DATLZR010000021.1 GCA_035573895.1 Blastocatellia bacterium
GAAGAAGATCGCCGACCACGCCATATTGAGCACGAGCTGTCCGGCGAAGAGCGCGAGTTCGCGAGACCATCCGACCCGCCGCCACACGAGCCATGCGGCCACGGCCATGCTCGCATAGAGGACGGACCAGACGGGACCGAAAACCCAGTTCGGAGGAGTCCAGTCCGGTTTGCGCAACAAAGCATACCATCCTTCGATGCGAGGAGTGGTGAACCAGGAGCCGATCCCAGCAGCCATGAAGCACGCTGCCAGGAAAACTCCGAGTGACGCCAGCTCATGGAGTCTGCCGCTTAACCATTTCGCCGCTACTCCGATCATGGTTAGCCTCCGCGCGTCGGGCGATCGCTCGTATGAGGTTTGAGAAGATCACCCGGTGAATCGGATACAACCCATACCAATAGATCAGACCGAATAACCCCCTGGGGGCGAAGAAAGCTGTCTGCACAAGGAGCGTTCGTCCGCCGGATTGCGGTTTCGCCTCCCACTGGAGCCAGGCCGAGCCGGGCAGTTTCATCTCGGCGCGTAACCTCAACAGGCGGTCGGGCACTATATCCTCGACGCGCCAGAAATCCACAACATCCCCTACGCGCAATTGATCCGGATGGCGACGCCCCCGGCGGAATCCCACGCCTCCGACCAAACGATCCAAAGCCCCGCGCAGCCGCCAGACCCAATCCCCATAGAGCCATCCCCGCTCTCCTCCTAATCTCGAGAAGATCTCAAAGAGGCGCTCTGGACTAGCGGCAACAATCTCACCCCTCCGCTCGATGATCATCCCCTGCTCATTTTTGAGAACGACAGGAGGCACATCTCCTCGGCTAGAGGCCAGAGCATCGCCCCAACTGCTCTCGACGTGGTTACAGGCCAGTTCGTCGAGGGCGCGCCGAACGGCCTGCTCGTAACCAATCGGCTCAATATGAGGAAACAAGCGCCGTGCCCTGTCATCCCGCACGATGACCTCATTGCGAAGTCCCTCGATCAAGGGCCGGGCCATAGTCGCCGGTATGGGCGTTATCCAGTGCACCCAGTAAGATGAAAGTCGCGGCGAGAGAAGCGGGACCGAGATGAGCACCCGCCTGAGACCTCGGACTCGAGCATAAATCAGCATCATTTCCGCATAGGTGAGCACATCGGCCCCGCCGATCTCAATGATCTGATCGGCGCTCTCCGGGACCTCGAGCGCAGAGATCAGATACCGGATCACGTCGTCAATGGCTATAGGCTGAATGCGCGTGTAGACCCAGCGAGGACAAATCATCACCGGCAGCCGCTCAGTCAGGTTCCGCACGATCTCAAAAGACGCACTTCCTGAACCCACAATGATGGCCGCGCGGAACTCCGTAACGGGGATGCCCGCCCGGCGGAGGACATGCCCCGTCTCATGCCGCGACTGAAGATGGCGGGAGAGATTGGCGTTGGGGTCGCCCAATCCCCCCAGGTAGATCAACCTCTGCACCCCGGCTGAACGAGCCGCTTCGGCGAAGTTATGAGCGGCCACAAGGTCGCGCTTGTGAAAATCCCGGCTTTCGGTCATGCTGTGAATCAAATAGAACGCCGCGTCCACTGCCTTCATCGCCCGATGAATCGTCTCGGGCTTGAGCACGTCCCCAACCGCAACCTCAACTTCATCGGCCCAGAAACGACCCTGCAAGCGCCGTTGGTCCCGGACGAATACCCGAACCTGGTAGCCCGCCTTCAGCAGATGCGGTACGAGCCGGCTTCCAACGTACCCCGTAACTCCGGTGACCAGGACCCGCTTAACCACTTTGCTGCCCGCGTCCCGCTAAGATCATGTATGTCTCCAGCCATCCAGACCGAGTTTCACAAGCGCGACCAAGCCCCGCTCTACGCCGCGTCTTTTGCCTTCTTGCCGAGCAAAGTCAAACCGTAAAGCCCAGCCAGCCCAACCAGGGTATAAATGACCCGGCTTAGAAAGGAAGCGTTGCCTCCAAAGATAGCCGCCACGAGATCGAACTGGAAGATCCCCCACAGACCCCAGTTCAATGCTCCGACGATTATTAACACCAAAGCGATCGTGTCTAACGGACTCTTCATATAGTCCTCCTTCATCGAGTTAATCCTTCGGTAAGAGCACGGCGTCAATGACGTGAATTACGCCATTGCTCGCCACGATATCCGTCTTGATGACGCGGGCACCATTCACTGTAACCCTGCCGCCCGCGCTCTGAATTTGCAGGCTCCCTCCGCTCAGCGCCTTCGCCGATTTCAGCTTGACCACATCGGACGCCATCAGCTTGCCCGATACGACATGGTATGTGAGTATCTTCGTGAGGCGATCCTTGTTCTGAGGTTTGAGAAGATCATCGAGCGTCCCCGGCGGAAGCTTCGCGAAGGCTTCATCTGTTGGGGCAAATACGGTGAAAGGCCCCTTGCCCTTGAGCGTCTCCACTAATCCAGCGGCTTTTAACGCCGTGACTAAGGAGTTGAATGTCCGAGCCTCAACGGCCGTATCCACAATGTCTTTACCCTGGCCGCTTTCCGACCCCACCACAGGGCCCAAAAGCAGAACGACGAAACAGGCAGTTGCTGCAATTCTCTTTAGCATTGTTTGATCCCTCCTATTTGTTGGTTTTTCCACAACACAAAGGCCACTATTATACAGCTTGTCTATTTTTTGTCAATGGTCTGTCTAATATTTTTCACAAAGAGGTCAAAATCTTCGTCGAAAACTAGACAGATCATAGACACAGGCCTATACTTTATCCGTTATGAAATCCGAATCGCTTTTTCCGATTAAGGCTGTGGCGCAGCGGACCGGCCTGACGCCATACGTGATTCGAGCATGGGAGAGGCGCTATAAGGCGATAGCTCCGGCCCGGACCCGGACTAACCGTCGCCTCTATTCAGAAGCAGACATTGCCAGGCTTCTTCTTCTGCGCCGCGTCAAAGAGATGGGCTACAGCATTGGACAGATTGCGCAGCTGCCCACGGAAAAGCTCCTGGCCATGTTGAATGACTCGGCTGCCAAGACGAGGGCTCAAGAAGTGCCTTCGGATTCCGCTTTAGAGGCTCATTTGAAAGCCTGTCTTTCGGCCGTGGAAAAGTTTGATGCAGAAGAGCTGAGAAGAGCGCTCGCCCGCGCAGTTGTCACATTTGGATGGCCGGTTGTAATAGAACGAGTCTTCTTGCCCCTGATGCAGAAAATCGGGGAGTGCTGGCGCGAGGGTTCTTTGAGAATTGGGCACGAGCATCTGGCATCGGCCGTCATTCAAGCCTTCCTGGGAAATCTCGAAAGGGGGCAAGTTCCGCCAACCTCAGCGCCGGTTTTGATCGTCACTACGCCCGTTGGCCAGCTCCACGAGATTGGAGCCCTGGCGGCCACAGCTATTGCAGCCTCAGAAGGGTGGAGTGTCACGTACTTAGGTCCGAACCTCCCCGCCGAGGAGATCGCCCATGCGGCGCACCGGAGCCAGGCGAGGGTGGTAGCCTTAAGCATCGTCTATCCACCGGACGATCCTCATCTCCCGGCCGAGCTTGAGAAGTTGCGCCACTACCTTCCCGAGCATGTGACGATTTTAGTCGGGGGGCGCAGCGCGCGTGCCTACGCAGATGTCTTGGACCGCATAGGAGCGGTTCAGGTATCTGATTGGGCGAGCTTCCGTACTCTGTTGGAATCGCTGAGGCCTCATGGCCCGGCAAATGTCGCTCAGCCTGGCCCTTGAGAGGACCTCGCCGCGTGCAAATGAGCGCCCGTTTTTCCCGAGTTCTTGATTTGATCAAAGGCTTGCGGGGGACAGGGGCCACCTCACCGGAGGTTCAAACCCGCCCGATTCCTAAATTCAGCCACCCGTCCATAATCTCCTCCACACCCCGCTTCATTCGCTCCCATCGGGATCTTTTCGACTCTCCTTCAAACGTTGATCTTGTAGCGGCGTAGTAACGCGCGAGCGCCTCTCGCGTTTTCCCGTTGGATACCATGCATGAAGGCTGGCGCACGTGCTTCCATCTCACTGCCAAGCTCACAAATTTATCCTGTTACCGATCTCGTCGAAGGTGCGAGGGTTCCTAAATTGCACGTTAGAGCCCTGTGCACAGGAATTGACTTGCCTGGAGCGTTTCGATAGTATGGCAGTTGTCTCTGAGAGGAACAGGCGCAGATGATTTGCGGTGGGCAAAAGGAGGTGCAGCAGGCAAGTGAATTCGCCGGTCTCCGTGCTCACGCACTGACGCGCCTGCGAGTGAAATTCTCCCTTCGAGTACTCGCCTTTTTTATCCTTGGCGCCCTGATCGCTTTCGGAATTAGCCCCTTGGCGTCCGCCTCAGCGACGACGTGCCGGATGAGTTGCTGTGCGCGGATGGCGACTTGTTGCTGTCGTCCGTCACAGAAAGATTCTGCTGCGCCGTCGAGGCAAGCATGGCATCGGCCCCAGGCCGTCACCTCCTGCCCTCGCACCTGCGCGGGAGCGACGACGGCGACATGGCAGCGTCAGTACGTATCGGTCGGGGATTCGGCTGACCTCCCTGACCTGTCATTCTCGTCACGTTTCCCAAGAGGGGCATCACCTGCTTTTAAAGAACCTTTGCTTTCCCTCCCCTCCACGCGATCCCCTCCGGCCGCACCTCTTACCTCCTGAAAGCTCTCACATCAGACCAAGAGGCCCCGGCTCCGGACCGTCCTCTTGCACGCATGTGGTTTCCGTGACCCTCCTGTGATCTCTTGTGGAGGGCAAGTCTTCTGACCGGAGGAGGAACGTGTATGAGGAAGAAATCCCTTCCGCGATATGCCTTGATCATCCTTGTCTTTTTGATCGCCTGGCCCTTTGGGACGTCTCGGGTCCCGGCGGTTGTTTCTCTCTCACCCCACACTGCTTATGCGGTGGATTGGGACGGAAATCTCATCGAGTTCAATACGCACACATTAGACGTGCGTGTGATCGGGCCCACGCTCCCCTTCGCGGAGCTTGACTTTCGGGTCTCCGATGGTCGGCTCTACGGGGTCGCCGACAAAGAAACTCCGCAGCTTTACTGGATCTCTCTGCAAACGGGAGTGTCAACGCCAGTAAGCGCTCCTTTCGAACAACCCCTGCCTGGAGACGTTTTTGGTTTTGATTTCAATCCCGCCTCCGATCGCCTGCGCATTGTCAGCGATGCGGACGCGAACTGGCGGATTGATGTCGGATCGGGTCGCCTCTGGCAGGACGGCCGCTTGCATTACGAAGATGGGAGAAAGGCGAACATTGTGGCCATCGCACACGGTCATAATCACGGGCCATCTCCGCGAGAGGAAGTGGTTCCCTGCTATGGGATTGATGCCCTGCACGATACCCTGGTCCTCCTGGATCCCCCAGGGGATGGAATGGTGCGCACCGTAGGCCCTTTAGGGGTGGATGTCGGACCTTTGACCCACTTCGACATCGCTGGGCACGACACGGCCTATCTGGTCACGGTCTTGCCCGGCGAGCGCTGGAGTACCCTCTTCGAGGTGAACCTGGAGACGGGTCGAGCAGAGAAGGTCGGACAGATTCAAGCACGGGGACCGCTCCGCGCTTTCGCGCTTGAGCTTGAGCACTGAAGTCAAGCAATCGGGGAGGGCAGTCTTTTCCAGTAAGAGAATGCCCTCTCCCCCATTTTAGGAGACGGGGCTTATGTTCCTTCGCCACGTTCTTATAGTTCTCACCATCAGCATTGGTGTTGCCCCTGGGATTGTCTCAGCTCAAGTGTGGGGAACGCTCGCCGGGCAAGTACTAACCAGGCTGGATCGTCGCCCGCTGTCAGACGTCTCTGTTGAGGTTGAGAATGTGGAGACTGGCGAACGAAATCGCTCGGTCACTGACGAAATGGGGCGTTTCACCTTCCAGCGCCTTGTTCCGGGCCATTATCGCTTCAGCGCCGCCGCTGCGGGACTTCGACCCGAACAGCGAATCTTCAGGCTCGCTCCCCGCGAACTGCTTGTGCTCGACATCCTGCTGGAAGTTGAACCTCTGCGCGAAGCTGTGACTGTCGAGGCCCCCGCGGCTTCCCCGCCTCAAGGATCTCCAGGTGGGACTGTTGTTGAGGGGAAGCGAATCGCTGCTCTCCCGGAGCCTATTCAAACTCACCTTCCCGAGACCATAGCGGCCCTCGTCCCCGGAGCCGTACGAAGTCATGATGACCTCGTTCATGTCCGAGGGAGTGAGCTGGCGCTCAACGCGATGCTCAACGGCGTCTTTTTCTGGGAAAATCCCCACGCCCTTTTCTCGGCTGGTCTCGATCCGGGGATTATTGAATCCGTGAACGTCGTCACCGGCCCATTTTCCGCGGAGTATGGGAATCGCCTCGGGGGCGTTCTGGACATCGTTACCAAGTCGGGATTCGGGCACCCTTCCGGAGGAGCCGTGACGCTCAGCGCGGGAACGACGCTCCGAAATCACGCGACCGTTGAATATGGTGGACAGCGGGGACGTTTTGGTTATTACGGTCGGGTCATGGGGTGGCAGTCGGCGCGATTCCTGAGCCCACCAGAACGCGATGCCCATCACGATCTCGGACGTGGGCTTCGCACCTTTCTTCAGTTCGATGTCCAACCCAGCGCGCGCGACCTCTTGCGCTTCACCCTCATGGGGAACGGACTCAATTTTGAAATCCCCAACACGGCCGAGGAGGAGCGCTACGGCCGCGACCTGCGCCAGCACGGGCGTGAACAGACGTTGATCGCCGTATGGGATCGCGTCGTCTCTCCCCGCGCCACTACTCACATAGCCTTCTATCAACGGGTCAGTCGCACGAAACTCTTTCCTTCGTTTGATCCGCGCTCGGTCTGGGCACAATACTCCCGCCAGTTGGACACGCTCGGCGTCAAGGCCGATGTCGCCTACGTGAATTCTCCTCACGGAATGAAGATGGGAGTGGACGTCGTCTCGCTGCGTCCGCGCGAGACGCTTGTTCTGGATCCGACCACCTATGACCGCTACTGCGCCCGTTATGATCTTTTCTGTCTTGAGTTCTTCCACACGACGTGGCAAGCGGAAAAGCGAGGCCGACAGGTGAGCGCTTACTTCCAGGATCGCCTTCGGGTGAGGCCATGGCTGACGCTGGATGCAGGGCTTCGACTCGATGCCCACCGCCTCGTCACTCGTTCAAACCAATGGAGTCCCCGCATCGGCTTATCCCTTTTCATCCCAAAGACGGAAGCTATCTTTCACCTGAGTTACAATCGTTTCTTCGTCCCTCCGCCAGTGGAAGCAATCCTTCTGTCCAGCGCTAAGCCTGGCGACCTCGTTCGCGATTATGCGCGTGTGCCCGCTCGTCCGGTACTTTCTGAGAGGGCTCACCAGTTCCATGTCGGCATCAGCCGAACGTGGGTCGAGAGCCTTCGCGTTGACGTCATGACGTTTTATCGGGTGGGTGATCTCCCTGTCCACACTGTTCGGTTCCCGGGACTGTGGATCTTCCCCTATGTCAATTTCGATCAAGAGCGCGTGATGGGAGCCGAGCTTTCGGTAGAGATCCCGCGGCTGAAGAGAATTGGTCTGTCGGGATTCTTCAATTATTCCGCCTCACGCGCCTACTATTACAATCCGGTGAGAGGGGGATTCACCGCGGTCACCCACGGCGAAGGGCGATTCCTCGCGCCCTTCGATCAGACGCATACGGGGACGGCCGGCATCATCTATTCTCCGCAGCGACGCGGATTCTGGACGGGTGTGTGGATCGAATATGGAAGCGGGACACCCATCCATCACGGAGGAGGACATACCCATACCCACGATGGTACCGCAGGAGCAACTGCTCCTTCTCCGCAACGTGTGCCGTGGCATCTGGTTATGAACCTCAGCATGGGGATTGATTTGCTCCGGCGTTCGCGCTCTAGAGTTGCCCTCCAATGGGCCATCGAAAATGTCACAAATAACGTCTACGTCGTGGCACGCGAAAGTCTGTTCACGCCGGGGCAGTTTGCCCTTCCCCGTCAGGTTTCGGCTTCCGTGAAGGTTTCTTTCTGAGATGGGCTTCGCGAGATCTTACCGAACGCAGGCTGCATACTTTCTTCTCAGTAACCTGGTGACTAAAAAGTGAGTACTTGACGCTCGGTCGGACCCACGTATAATGGGCTGCGAGATCAGGGAGGTGAGGGGATGTCACCTGTTCAGATCTTTTATTTCTTCTCAGGCCTTGCAACGCTCATTGCCCTTGTCTTCTTTCTTGTCTGGCGAAGCACAAAGCGAACCCGCCAGGTGGACTATCGCGCGGCCACCCAAGCGCGGAAGGTTTTCTTTTTCACGCTCACGGGGATTTTGACTGCCTTTTTGGGGATCACGCTGCCGCGCATGCCGTATCCGGGAGGAGGGCCGCTCCCGGACCGAGTCATTCACGTCGTGGGGAAGCAGTTCGCCTTCGCGATCTCAGAAACGCCGATCGAAACCGATAAGCAGTGGGAGGAGATTGCTTCATTTGCGCTGCCGGTCAAAATCCCCGCGGGGAGCTTGGTGGAGTTCCGCGTGACCAGTTTCGACGTGAACCACGGCTTCAGCATCTATGCCCCCGACGGGCGGCTTATCACACAGACACAAGCCATGCCCGGATATGTGAATCGTCTTCGCGCGCGGCTGAATGAACCCGGGCGTTATACCGTTTTGTGCCTGGAATTCTGCGGTCCGGCGCATCACCGCATGCGAGGAGTGCTCCTCGTGGAATGAAGCGCATTGGGAGGAGAGGATATGGCGGAAGGGGTTGTCATCTCACCCGCGTGGTCGGAGATGGAGCAACAAGGATGGAAACGGTTGACTGGCACATGGATAATGGTGATGTTGCTTCTGTTTCCGATCCTCCTGCTCCTTGGTGCCTTCATGCGAACCGTTCAGGCGAATCTATGGCCCACGCTGCCGCCGGAATGGTTTTATGCCGTCATGACCCTCCATGGGTTGGGGATGGTTGGGACGTGGTTTGTGGGCGCGATGGCGGCAGTGAGTTACGTCCTGACTCAATATGTGCGTCCCAGCCGGGTCATCTCCTGGGCGGCATTGGGAGCCACGCTCCTGGGCGTCCTGATGCTTCTGGCCACGACGCTCATCGGGCGATTTGGCGTAGGATGGTACTTCCTCTACCCGCTTCCTTTTTACTCGGGGGGATACTGGCCCCCGTGGGCGACGTGGACTTTCCTCTTTGCCCTGACGATCCTGGGCGTGGGGTGGACGATATGGGCGGTTGATCTCCTGCGAGCGATCGCGCAACGGTATTCGTTGCGGGCGGCTTTGGCCTGGCACTATATCCGCGGGAAGACCGAGCCGGAGATCCCCCCGGCTGTTTTGATCACCACGGTCAGCCTGATTTCGGCCCTCTCTGGTTTCCTCGCGGCAGTGGTCATTCTCGTGCTCTCGTTCCTGGAATGGGCGGGGACTGGATTCACCAACGATGCCCTCCTCATGAAGAATCTCATCTTCTTCTTCGGGCACGTCTTGGTCAACATCACGATGTATCTCGGCGTCGTCCTCATCTATGACGTTCTTCCTCAATACAGTGAGCGGCCTTGGAAGACGAATCGCCTGGTGGCGATCTCATGGAACACGGTGTTGTTTTTGGTCCTCTTCGCTTACTTCCACCACCTCTACATGGACTTCGTGCAACCGAAGTGGATGCAGGTCTTCGGACAGGTGGCCTCCTACTTCATCTCGGTGCCGGCGGCCGTGGTGACCATCTTCAGCACGCTCCTGTTAGTCTATGGGGCCTCCATGCAGTGGACGCTCAGCTCGCTCCTGATGTATCTGGGCGTCATGGGATGGGCCATCGGCGGCGTGGCGGCCGTCATTGATTCGACGATTGCCGTGAACCTGCGGTTCCACAATACGCTCTGGGTGCCGGCCCACTTCCACACATACTACTTGATGGGAGTCGTACTCATGCTCTTGGGGTTTGCGGCTCACTTCGGACGCGAGGTGAGCGGGCGACCCGAGAACGGCCGGCTCGCGAAGCTGATCGCCGCACTCTTTGTGATCGGAGGATACGGTTTCCTCTCGATGTTCTATCTCGGTGGAGCGCATTCAGTTCCGCGACGCTACGCCGTATATCCGCAGGAGGTCATACAGGGAGTGGACTACGCGCGGATCGCGCTCGGATTCATTGCCGTCCTGTTGTTGGGCGTCCTGCTCTACCTTTGGGAGACGGGGAGGCGATGCGCCCTCGCCTTTCGCACATCGGAGCCATCGTGAGAGCCGCGATCTTGGCCGGGACGTTCCTGATCCCGCCTGTTGTGATGGCTCAGGTCGTGGGGGAGAAGTCGAATTCCCCGCCCAACGAAGGGCGGTACCTCTACAGGCCCGTTCCGGACATCCTCGTTCGCTCCTGGCGCGAGAGGTCCTTCCGCTTATCCGAGCTCTGGCGGGAGCGGCCGATACTTTTGACTCTCATCTTCACACGATGCGCGGGAGTATGTTCTCCTCTGCTCCGGTCCCTTAAAGCGGCTGCCGCCTCCGTCGGAGGAGCGGGACGGGATTATACGCTCCTTGTCCTGAGCTTCGACGCCCGCGATACCACCTCGGATATGGCGGAGCTGGCGGAGCATCTGGAACTCTCGAAGGATCAAGCGTGGATTTTCGGAATCGCGCCGGCCCAAGACATCGCTCAATTGATCCAGGCGACGGGATTCTGGTTCGAGTGGGAGGAGGCTTCGCGCCAATACGATCACCCGGCTATGGTGATCGGCATCCGCGATGGGCGCATCGTGCGGTTCCTGATCGGAGGAGCCGTCTCCCCCGTCCGCCTGCAGGAGGTTGTTCGGGAGATGCGCGGAGAGTTCGTCCCCGCATATCCCCTCCCTCGCCGCAACGTCCTCTTCCGATGTTTTCAATATGATCCGACGACCGGGCGATGGAAGCCGGATTGGGGATTCGTCCTCCTGCTCATCCCCGGAATGATGACGATCCTCGCCACAGCCTGGATTTTCCGGCGAGGGCGAAAGCATCGCGCCCGGGAAGATCGAGCGAGAGAGTCGCCCTGATCCCGCGCCCGGCGTCAGCCGGTTTTCCTCAACTCTTCGAGGTCCCGCAAGACTTCCTCGGCGTGCGTCTCCGGTTTCACCCGATCGTAGATTTTGGCGATACGCCCTTCCGGATCCACGAGGAACGAGATCCGATGCGTGCCCATCGTCGTGCGTCCCATGAAGGACTTCTGCCCCCAGGCGCCGTAGGCGCGGACGACCGCCTTCTCCTCATCAGCAAGCAAGATGAAGGGGAGGTCATACTTCTCGGCGAACTTCTCGTGGCTGCGGACCGAGTCCGTGCTGATGCCGATGATCGCTATCTTTCGCCGTTGAAACTTCGGGAAGAGATCGCGGAAGCCGCAGGCTTCCTTCGTGCAACCGGGCGTATTGTCCTTCGGGTAGAAGTAGAGGACGACCCATCGCCCCCGAAAGTCCGACAGCCGTCGCCGCTCCCCCTTTTGATCCAACAACTCAAAATCCGGAGCCACATCCCCCGTCTTCAACTTTGTCGCCATAGGTCGCTTACTGTAGCACTCGCACGCCCGCCCTGTCGAGAGGGCATGGAAAACCAAAGAGAAGTGATCACATGGAGAACGGAACTGGCCCGCGATATGAGCGAGGAAGGTTTCCGCCCCGCCGCCCACGACACTACCTTCCGCATCCGATCTGGATACGCCTCCCCCACCCAGAGGCGCTTCCCCTCTCTCAAAAGCGGGGTAGACCCTTTCGGCGAGTAACTGATTCAGTGTTGGCACGACGGGTCATGCGCGTCCTTGAGTTCGGAGCATTGGCCAAAAAGGGCATCGGCTTCGTCGAAAAAGAGAATGGCATTGCTGGTTTGAGCTGTGGCGAATATTTTGCCCATATTTTTGCCGATGATTCAAAAGTCCCTGTGGCTTCCATGCCCGGCGCGGCCAAGTTGTCATTCGAGAAAAGGTCCGATCCACCGTATGGCAGGGAGGTCCAGCACCAAGTCAACGCTTGGTTTTTTGCGCGTCACGTCGTCCTGAAGGTAGGCATAGAGTTTCTCATACTTGCGATCCAGTTCAGGCGCCAGACAGATCAGTAGGCACTGCCTTTCAAAGGAGTCAAGTGGAAAAGCCGAGAGAGGTGCGGCAACGACAGATAGATCCCCTCTCTCTGAGGCTGGCGGCTCGCCGCTCCTGGATTTGAGCTTCGAGCTGGCTTAAAGCCTCAACTAGCATCTAATGTTGTGAACCGTCGGGGCCTAAAAGATTTCTCATCGGCCAGCGGGCTGACAGCACCAGCCAACAACCCGTCAATCTCTTGTTCGGACAGAACCAGCCCTTTGAACGGGTCTAACGGGTTTCGGTCGCTGCCGGGCTCGCTGTTGAAGCACCTGCAAACGAATGAGCAAGTCCAGACACTTCAGTTCATCCGCAAGATGCTCCCCACTGGTAGCGTAAGCCACTTCGCTCTCAACTCCTCTTTGTCCATTTAGCTGCCACCTCTGGCATAGCTGCCATTGTCAACTTGGCAGACACTGTGAAATTCTCAAACATGCAAGCTGCCGCTCTGATCGCCTTCACGTGTTTGTTTCGATTGAAGATCAACACAGTACTGATGCTGCGGCTCATGAGCCTGATCAATCAGCGAATCTTCCTGTGTATGCCTCTAGCTTCACTCAGGAGCCGGTCTACCCTATCGAGGTCTTCTAAATCCAGAATAGCCTTTCCTGCCTCGAAGGCCAGTGTCCTACTTCCCGGTGGGCTGGTTGATGCCGTGACGATCTTACTCTTTAGATCGGTAAAGGCCTTAATTACCTCGTCCACCTTGGCACTCATCCTCTCAGCCTCGGCCATAGCGTCGGCGGCATCCTTCTGAGCCAGGGATGCCAAGAGCCGGTCCTGCAAGGAACGGAAGACCGACATACCAGCGGAGCCAGCAACGACCGCCGTAGCTAACAGCCCAAAATTCGTGTTAGGTGATAAAACAAACACAGCGGCGACGGCAGCCAGAGCCCCGATGATGACTCGTGCCCAGATACCCAGATCGTACATATACTTGGCGATGGCATAGGGATACTTCTCCGTAATTTCCTCTTCAAGCGGCTTGTGCGGAAACTCGATGTTGCCCTGCAAAATGAGTAGTTCGTAAACGACGCCCCCCACAGCCCCAGCAACCAGTGTCACTAGGAGGGTTATCCAGAAAGATACGTCAGCAAAACCGGCGGCCATGGAGGCAGGATCAGTTCTGATTGTCGGCAGAGGACTCTGCTGAGCGTTGACCAGCGTGGGACTCAAGGCCATAGTAATAAGCAGTTTGAACGTAGTGACACGCAGTTTAAACATAATGATCCCTCCCCTTAATCGCGTCACCGAGACCCTTGCTCAAGAAGTGCTCGGATTTTCCTCAACCTACGCCGATTGATTCGATAATGAGTGCGCGAATTCATCCCCTGACGCTCAACGACTAACCCCTTGGCCACAAGCTCGGCCAGCGCATCTTTGCCTTTCGCCGTCTGGCGCTTGATCCTTTCGTCTAAAAACCACCATTCTATGATACCCTCCAGCGTATCCTGAGCATCGGGATTCTCAACCAAATAAGCCAAAATCTCCTGAGCCATTTCCGATACTGTGATTGTACTCTCCGCACGCTTCACACGCTCTCCCCCGTCAACCCAAAATGGCAATTCCCGGCAGCCACCACCAGCGCTCGATAGATAGCAACCACCATGCCACTGGCTAAGTACTTATTTTTCACCTTCGCCGAACGCCCTGGTAGGATCTTTTTGTCCTCGCCCTTCTGGGGGAGGAGTGGCAATGCCTTTTGCTTTAGAGATATAGTGCTCGGACAAATTTGTCCTAGCTCGACGAGCAGATGTGCTGGCTGTCACCTCAGAGTTCGCAGAGAACGGGAGAGTCAGAAACATCATTTGCCGTTACATGGCAGCGGTTCCCGCACCCCCAGTGATCAACAGACAAGGTCTTCTGGGACCCTGGGCTTGAAGCTTTGCGCAACGATCCCATGCTTGCGCATCAGTTGCCAAAACGCCCGCCGATTCTTCCCCGCCGCCTGGGCCGCTTTAGTAACATTGCCGTGATAGGCCCGCAAAAGCCCCTGAATGTAGGTTCTCTCGAATTGTGCGACGACCTTGGCTTTCGCTTCCCGGAATGATACTTCGCGCCTGGTGACTTCCAACCGTGGTAAGATGATGTCAGCAGCTCGGATGACCGGTTGCTCCGAGAGCACCACGGCTCGCTCGACCACGTGCTCTAGTTCCCGCACATTGCCCGGCCAGTCATAGAGCATGAGCCTATGCATGGCGTCCCCGGAGAAATCGGTCACAGGCTTGTTGAACTCGGCCGCATACTTGGCCAGGAAATGGCGAGCGAGAAGCGGGATGTCCTCTCGCCGCTCTCGCAACGGTGGCAGTGTGATTGAGATCACGTTTAACCGATAGTAAAGATCCTGGCGCAGTTTCCCGTTGCTCACCGCCTCCTCAAGGTTGATATTCGTTGCTGCGATGACGCGTACATCCGCCTTAACAATCTTCGTACCGCCCAGTGGTCGGTACTCTTTCTCCTGGAGAAACCGCAAGAGTTTGGCCTGGGCCGGGAGTGGAAGACAATCAATCTCGTCCAAAAACAGGGTGCCCCCGTCGGCCTCGCGAATGAGGCCAAACTGTGTGCGAGAGGCCCCCGTGAAAGCGCCCCGCTCGTGTCCGAATAATTCGTTCTCCACCAACTCTACCGGGATCGCTCCGCAACTGACGGGGATGAAAGGTTTACCTGCCCGCGGGCTGAGGTAATGGATCGCCCGGGCACACAACTCCTTTCCTGTTCCTGTTTCTCCCGAGATCAGGACACTCGCACTGCACTTGGCCACCAGGGGGATTTTTTGTATTTCCGCAAGGAACGCAGGGCTCATCCCGACCAGTTGCTTCAATCCACGCCTTTCTCTCAGCGTGCAGGTCAGCCCCTCCCTCCGGTGAGACTTTTCCAGCAATCGCCAGACGCGCGGGAAGATGTCAGTAGCCTTCAGCGGTGGAGTAATAAAGTCGGACGCTCCAAGTCTGAGCAACTTAAACACCTCGTCTGGCTCACCCGCTTCCATAACGACAATGATCGGCGAATCCAGCAGTTCTTCTCTCACGGACTGAAACAGTGTCCCGGCGTGCTTCAGCAAGTTCAGAGGCAAGACAAGGAAAACCACGTCTGGATTAAAGCCCGAGACGGCTCTGGACAGATCACCATCGCCCACAGTAACTCCCCAGAATCCGACAGAAACCTGCCGGAGCTGAACGTCTTGACGGACAGAGGATTGGAGAATCCCGCGCAGTGTGTCCCCCAAGCCTCCCACCAAGTCCAAATCAAGCAACAATATTTTTGCTTGTTTCATAAGCCTTCCCCTCTCTCCGATATCATGATTTCCGCTGTCACACATCGGTGTTTTAAAATCGAGGATGGTTCATCTCCCCTGAGAACTGGTTGACACTTTTGTGCGTCGCGGAAACTTCATGCCAGAGGTGGTGTCAATCCGAGATTCCATTGTGCAGCAAGCTCTACCGCTGGCTGCTTCACCGACAATAGACAGATTGACCGGGGAGCCCGAGCAGCTGCTCCAGCGCCTCGGTCAGGGGCAGTGGTTTCCCATTGCCCGCGAATTCAAGCCGAGTTTGACCGGCGCGCTTGCCTCGCTGAAACCGATTGTTGTTCCAGAAGCATTGCCACACGGGCAACAACCAGCCAAGGATCCCCTTGTGGATTTGCAAGAAGAGCGGAACCCAACTGTGCAGCATTCGGCCAGACTGCAAGAGCGATGAAACACGCCAATGGTTCCCAGAACGCCCGTGACCGCCCGAGCGCTGGAAAGTCTTTCTTGTTGTCTGGAGTCAATCCATGGCGGTGCTAGTGCACCCAAGCGATCAAGGAAGCGGTCTGAATATTCGGGTTAGCGCGCCAAACGCTCATGCTCTGCTCCATCTGGGTCAGGGGTACTACCGGTTCTTCCAAGCGCTCGCTCAGTTTCTGGGCGAAGACCACAATCTCCTCGTTGCCGAATTTCAGGAGCAAGGCTAGTGCATCCTCTACCAGTGCCCATTAGTTGAGCGACCGTGGTCAAGCGGACCTCTACATCGGAGGGCTCCCTGCTGGCCGGATTGTCGGTCGCCCTACCGTTAACCGGATCTTGAAACCGGATGCATCGGGCTTGCATCTCGGGCATGGTCACTCCCCAGGTATCGCTCGTTCCTGCCTGCCCCAAATGCAGCACCAAATAAAGAGGAGTCATTCATCAGGACCAGGCAAGGTCGCCGTCGTTCCGTCCGCTTCGCCTAGCACCCGCAGCGGCGGCAAGAGGCCGTCGTTATGCTGCGCTGCAAGCCGCGCCGATCCCCGTGGAGAGATTGGCTGATATAGCGTGCGGAGCGCGTAACAGCAAAGAGCAGGGCCAATAATCCGAGTTGGACGTCCCGGATGGTTCCTTTCTGCATAGTCCGTACGGGGGCGAGGCCCCAATAGCCCCGATCCACCGCGACTGATGGGGCTTGCGGTTGTGAATCTGGTCGTCATGGTAAGAAAAGCGGCTTTTGGCTGCCTTTGAGCACCCAATCGCGTACTTCGTAAGGGACCTGGAGACATACCCAGAGTTCCGGAATCTCCGCTAGCATCTCCGCCGCGAGCGCTAAGCAAATTGAGAAATCAATCTCAGGATAGTTATTTTGACCAGTACCTTCAGGCCCGAGGACATCGGTGTCCTGAGTGATGCCAGTGCTCTCCCCGTATAGGATACCCTTGGAAAGTGCGAGTTGTTAAAGTGTCAACCGACAAGTGAACCATCCCGGCTTCACATCATGAAAGACCATGTGCCCCCACAACCTAATTACCCTGCCCTACACATTCTCGGAAGGCATTGTGCCGTCGCGCAACCTGGTCCGGATTGATTTACGAACTTCATGGCGACCGGTTCGCACACCCGCGAAGCGATCTACAAGCGAGCAAACCTTTGCGGAAACCAAAATTTTTATCGAACCGCCCGGCGCAAGGGTCCACTAGATTATGCCGCAAAAGGTTCACCTGAGTTCACATTGGCGACTACCACCGCAACTATTGGGTTGTGATAATTACCAAAATTGAAGCAAAAAACAAGCGCTTCTTCGCTTCGTAAACACGGTCCGTTTGTAGTACTCCGTTCTCGCACCGACTTGAACTACAAACCCCGGCAAATGGCGCAGGATGATCGAGCCAGAACAGATCGGCACTCCCGGAGGACACCCCAAGATCCGTTTGATGGTTCGGGGGCAGAGCCAATTGATCTATCTACAAAAGATGCCGTTTTGCCCGGGCGACCATCAGAGCCATCATCAGAAAAACAGCCACCCAGAGCTACTGCACTCTCGATCTGCTGATATCGCCCATCACCAAAACCATCACCAGAAAAACAGCCTCCCGCTGGAATCTCCGGCCACTCCCGCCAGGGACATTTTTGATCTTGGTCCTGGTCTCGGTTAACCGATCCTTCCGTCGGCCGCCTTCTTCGTCACTGGGTCAGAGGCCCTCCTTTCTTTCTATCTATCAAACCGACCCCCTCTTGCCCTCTAGGAATTTCTGCCATCAGGTATCCCTTGCTTGACTCCGTGTTGGTCATTGCAGGAATTCAGAGTCCATCATAAGTTTCAAATCGAGATTCGATCGTAGAGCCGGCTACGCTAGGTCTTAATGTCTTTAAGGTGATTGCCAGCAGGAGCAGGCCTAAAAAAAATGCAAGCGGGCGGGTGGGTGACATGATCCGGGATGCGGTGTCTGCGGGAACCCTCAAGCCCCGGGACCGGCTGGCCGAAGGCAAACTGGCCAAGGAGCTTGGCGTTGGCCTCTCCCCAGGTAGTGATGCCCTCTGTCAGTTTGAGCAACCGGGACTCGTGACACGTTGCTCGAATCGAGGGACTGTGGTGACCCAACTCAGGCCCACCGAAGTCAACCAAATCTTCTGACATCGCGCTGAACTTTAACCCCTTTGCGTCAAGTTCGCCATTGAGGGTGCAAAACCGGTTGGATCGGAGAACCTCCAGGAATGCGCCAATCACATTCTGGGAGATAGTCTATCACGAGACTCCGCGAAACTTCTTTGAAGGGGACCTGGAATTTCACAACCAGGTCTGTCGCATGACCGCCAATCCATTCTTGGAAAGTGGATGAGCAGGTAATCATGACCCACGGGTCTTGGCATGAGTCCAGTGATTCGGGAATATTTCACGCATCGAATCGGCCACCGACTGCAGCCTTAGCTTCACACGAATTTCTTCGTGCGGGGTCAGGAGGGCTCTGGAACAATCTGAATGGCGCCTTACTTGGGATGTGGGACAACACCGCGAGGGTTCACCTCCGTGACAGTCAAGGCAATCCCATCGGAGTACCCCCTCGGAGACGCCCTCTGTCTGGAAACAGTGGCAACTGTTCGGCTCTGATGTATGGTGCGTCAAGCCTTCGCTTACGCTCATCTACCGCTTGAAGCTGCTCCTCGAAACGTCGCAGCCGAAGGCCGACGATCAGCAATTCTTTCGGGTTGACTGCCGCAGTGGCGAATTGATCGGCCCTCGCAACTGCTGCAGCAGAAGGCCACGGTTGCTACTGAAGGGAAAGCATTCAACCGAGAATTCGGCTACGTGCCTCGCCAGACATAAGACCGAAAGTTGTATCCAGGAATTGTCGAAGCCGGTCCGCGTGCCGCGCTGGCTTGGAATCCTTTGTACAAGGCCGGTGTGCGAGATAGGCTCTTTGGGGGTTAGCAGACGGTCTTTCGCGGCGGCTATTCGCTGCTATTCAATCAGATCACCACGGTCCAGACGAGCATTGCTGGGGAGCTGGTCAATCAACTTCGTGGGACAGGCTTTAGCGTGCGGGCGCGGGTTTATGATGCGGTCGGGAGGCCGCGACCGGGCTGTGCTGCCGGCGTGCCTTTCCCGTGCGGGCGCGTCGGTGCGGCCTTTATCTCCGCTCGGGGACCATTGAGCATTCGCTTTGTACCACTAACGCGCAAAATCTGCACGCCGCTGAGATTTGGCGTTGTTACCGGTCTTGCTCTTGACTCCGAATACGTGGTGGGCTTCATTTACGCCGCCAACTTCACGCCGCGACGCTAGCTTCCAGGCCACATTCCTATAGGGGCTGGACGGATCGGGCGTTGGGGCAGCCGGCTTTCTGTTACGGTCAACGTTCAATGCACCGGCGTGGGACTTGAAAGATCCAGGCTGTCGTTCCAATCAAACGTTCGCGCAGGTGCTTAATGCTGTTGTTACGGAACTGCGTCGGGATGTTGCACCGTCACCGGTGACACCTCGGTCTTCGTTTGAAAGCAGTCTCGGCACAGGCGCAATTCGTCCCCTCGACGTCCGAGAGCCACACGGCCTTATGTCCGGGTCTTTGCCGAAGTGGGAGACAGTGTTTGTGCACGGAGTGATAGCAAGGTAGTTCCGCGACACCTCGACGAGCTTGCCATCCCCGGTTTCTCGTTCCTGGACCATTGGTGTTTCAACTCTAGAGACTGTTTTCGTCTCATCCAGCACGGTCATCGCCAAGCGCTCGCCTCCTCTTTCAAAAGACCAAATGATAGCGAGGCTCCAAAATGAAATGCGGGTTCCGCCCGATAGAAGACAACTTACCTTGATCCCTGCGAACTCGGCTGCCCTTGAACCGTCCGCTCTTTTTGTTCGTTCGCCCACGCGGTCATTTGGTATGCCAGCATCCTAGCCGTGATAATCAGCGGGAGCAAAAGTAGCGACACGACTATCCTCCGATGTGTCCGACCGAGAGAGATTTTATTTACCCGCCCCTGTGAACCGTGAATTGCAGTTCATGACAGACAACACCTCTGACCACTGGACACTGACAGTGGCATGGGAAATAATGGGGCAGCCGTGGCTCATGTGGTGAGGGAGATTTGCAACGAACACTCTTAAGAGAACTTTCAGCGTGAGAGGGAGAGGATGGAGCTGCCGATCAACCTGAAGCTGGACATCATTCAATCGCTGGCGCTGGCCAGCCTGGTGCTGATGCTGGGCACCTGGGTGAAACGCCGAATGACGATGCTCGACCGACTCAACATTCCCGCAGCAGTTGTCGGAGGGCTTTTGTGTTCGTTGCTGCTTCTGACGCTCCGAGGACGGGTGCTCAATCTGGAGGCCGATACCACGCTTCGCGACTTATTCATGATCGCCTTTTTCACGACCATCGGCTTTGGCGCAAGCCTTCAACTGCTGAGAATTGGTGGCGTACAGGTGCTCCTCTACTTTGGCCTGGCGACGGTCGTCGCCGTGGCGCAAAACGCCATCGGGATCGGGATCGCTCAAGCGTTCGGTCTGCATCCGCTGTTGGGCATTATCGCCGGATCGGTGAGCTTGGCTGGTGGGCCCGCGACGAGCCTGGCCTTCGGCCCAACGTTCGAGCAGTTGGGAGTTGCCGGGGCGACGACGCTTGGACTCGCGTCAGCCACCTTCGGCATCACGCTTGGCGGCTTGATCGGCGGCCCGGTCGGCACTCACTTGATTCACCGGCATCGGCTGCTGGCTGCGCCGTCATCGCGAAAAGCCCCGGCGTTTGATCCGATTCTCGAAGTTCCGTCGGCGAACGAACTCAAAGACGAGGTCGCCGCGCTCAGCGAAGAAGGCGCGGAGCGGTCGGAGGTGCTTCATAGCATTCTGCTCATCGCCCTGGCAATGGGCATCGGCACTGTCATCAGCCAGTGGTTCAACGCACACCGCATCGTGCTGCCAGCCTACATCGGCGCGATGCTCGTGGCGGCGCTCTTGCGCAACCTGGATGATCGGTTCAAATTCGTCCGCCTCCTGCCATCCCAAATCGAAGCCATCGGCAACATCTCGCTCTCGATCTTCATTGCCATGGCGCTGATGAATTTGAGATTGTGGGAGCTGGTGAGATTAGCCCTGCCGCTCGTTGTGATCCTGGTAGCGCAAGTGATCCTTGTCCTTTTGGTCTCCTACACCATCTCGTTTTATTTGATGGGCCGGGATTACGACTCAGCGGTGATGGCTGGCGGTTTCGTCGGCTTCATGTTGGGAACGACGGCCAACGCGATGGCATGCATGGATGCGCTCGTCCAGAAGTTCGGTCCGGCCCCGCGAGCGTACCTGGTCGTCCCCATTGTCGGTGCATTTCTGATTGATTTCACTAACGCCCTGATCATCACCACGATGTCGAACCTCTTCCAGTGACGCGGGCCGGCTACGCACCGACAGCCCTTCTGAATCCGAATCAGGGCCAAAGAAATCGAGCATTCCACAATGTCGCCCTTTTCCAAAATTCGGACGGCGTTTCTGAGAATCTGGAAATCCGGAAAAGGAGGCCGCCAATCTGCTATAGAGTGCACGTCAGAGGCGTGCGTTTCTGGGGATTTTCCGAGGAGGCCAGTCATGAACATCAAGCGCATCAGAACCACTTTTTGTATCACAGGCTGGCTGCTCACGGTGATTCAATCACCGACGATTGGGAATCAACAGCCGGCATCGGTGGCTCCGAAAGCGCCTGAACCGAGCGCGGTGAAGCAGGCTAACCAGCCCGCCCCGATCAACACGATTTGGTTCGCTCCGGCGACGCTGTTGACGAGCGGAACGGAAAAGGAGCTGACCACAAAACTGAAACAGTGGACAACGGCGGGTCCTTTCGATGGCTTTCCCATACGAATCCTGCCGCCGACGTTTGCCGATCCCCAGGACTTCATCCCACGCGCTAATGCCCTGGACGAAGTCCTGGGCGGCACGCTCATCATCGGGACGTTCGCCGTCGGCAAGGACGGATGGGAGACGAGTTTCAACGAGCGGTTCGCGCGCCAGTTCGGATTCAACTATGATGCCAGCAAAGCCGTGACCCAGAGCGAGTGGCTGAAGACGATGAGCGCGCTCACGGCCAACACCTGGGCATGGGTCTTGGAGCAGCCGGCCCAGATGCCGCCGCCGTTGGAAGCCACGGCCCGCTCAGCAGCCGAGTTCGCCGAGATCGCCAAAGCCCAAAACAGAAAGGTCATCATCTGGATTTCGGCGATGGGGCTGCAACCGGAGCCGCTGCTTGCGATCCTGCGCCGTGTCATTGAAGCGACTCGCGCGCAGGCCGACTATTTCGTCTGGATGGATTTGCCCGGTGTGGTGCTCCAACAAACGCTCGGGCGCCGTCCTAATTCGCCGGAGGAAGGGCGGATGACACCGCAGATGCTGGCCACGATGGAGAAATTGCTGGATCAGATTGTGACACTGACGCCGCCGGAGAAGACGCTCATTCAGTGGACGCACAGCCCTTTTCTTCCCACCCAAGACGTGGAGGGAACGGTTGCGTACATCACAGCCTGCCAGCGCAAGGGGATCAACCGCTTCGTTCTCTTCTTTTCGCTGGAAGGGCTGGAGCAAGAGCCCTGGCGGTCGTTCTACCAAACGCTTCCAAAGGTGAAACGAGCGGATCGTCGTCCTGCCCCCTCTGACTCATAGAGGGTTCGCCAAGGCATGGTTTAGCCGGTCAGAGGCTCTTTTTCCGGAGGGAATACGGCTCGCTCCTTGACCCGGAGAGACGTGTTGAGAAAATTGGGGCTGGTTCCGCTGGCGGCTCCTTCGCTGGCTGGCGAGCGCGTGCCAGCCGTCCCGGAAGCCCAACGAGCGCTTCCCTCCGCCGGGGCCACCTATCGCCGGCTGGTGAGGATCCCACGATCATCATAGCGATGGGCTTTCACACTCACCTGAGCGGATCGCTCATTTCCGGCCGCAAGTCACCTAAGCGATGGAGGAGGGATCACGCCACTTCGTGCGCATGGACCTTCTGCAACGGAAGGTCGGCGAGCGCCCGGCTGAATTGACCGGAGCGAAAGTAGCACTTGTGACCGCCGGAGCGGCAGTAGCCATTACGCTGGGCACGCTGCCTGCATAACTGGCAAAGAGCCGGAGAAGATCAAACGCTTGCCCGATACCACCCGCATGAGGAACGATGTGATCATCCAAAAGGCCCACCCAAACCCTCATGATCACGCTGAACGGGTGACGGGCGCTCCGCTCATCGAAGTCGTGACGGTAGAGCAATATCGCGCAGCCTTCACGGACAAGACAGCCATGCACCTGGTTGCTGACCGTCACTTTTATTATCCCGGATGCGGACGTTCCAAACTCCCGGATGCCCTGGCTATCGCGAAAGAGCACGGGGGTCCCTTACCTTGTGGATACAGCGGCTGAAGTACCACCTGTGACCAATCGCACCTACTTCACGCGCCTGGGAGTGGACCTGGTCTGTCTCAGCGGCGGCAAAGGTTTGATGGGACCGCAACGCACCGGGATGCTGCTTGGGCGACGTGATCTTTGTCGAAGCAGCTTATTTGAACGGATCGCCGCACTCGGATTCCATCGGGCACGCGGCCAAAGTCGGCAAGAAATCGCGGGACTCTTCGTGGCGCTGGGACTCTACTTTGAAGCGCAACCACACCCCCCAATGGAAGGAGTGCGAACAGCAGGTCGTGTTCAGTCTGAAGACGGTGCCCTATATGCCGCGCGTCAAGAAAGCAGAGATGCTTGTTTCACCTATTGCCAGCGTGATGCCACACGCCCGAATCCTTTGGGACGAAGGCATCATTCTCCTCAAACGCGCTGACGTTGCCAAAAGTCTCGGAGAGGGTGAGCCGTCAATTGAGGTGCGACTGTCACGGGACAACACGCCGATGCTCGAAGCGGCCGTGTGAATGCTCCAGCCCGGCGAATATCGGGTCGTGGCCCATGGCATCCGTGACGTCCACGGCCAAGGAGCGCAATAGCCTTGAAGAACGATCTATTTTTAAGCATGCTTTGTCAGCCGATTCGTCCTGGAGGGGCAATAGAGGGTAGTCCAGGGCCGATCGTTGTCGCCTTGGAGCCCATGCCCCGACGTAAGTGAGCCCCGGAAGGGGCGGTAAAAGAATGGGCTGAGATCTTATCGAAGAGAGGAGGGCTCAGATGAGCGAGAAGCGAAGGAATCGAAACGTCACGCGTCGCAAATTCCTGGGTCAGGCCGTGGGTGGGACGGCCGCTACAGCCGTGGCTCTTCCTCTGACCGGTTCCGTCCAGAGACCGAGGCAGAGAGTCGGCAAGAAAGTCATCTACAAAGCAGGTGAGAAGCCTGAACCCAATCGGGTCTATAGCTCCGGAATTCAGTTCGGTCAACTGCTCTTTGTCTCCGGCCAGGGGGCTCACGACCCGGAGACGCGCAGACTCGTCGAGGGACCGTTCTCCAACCAGGTGCGTCGCTGTCTTGAGAATGTCAAAATGGTGTTGGAGGCGGCAGGTTCTTCGCTTGACCGCGTGCTGAAGTGCACGGTCTTTTTGACCGACATCGCCAAGTTTCAGGAGATGAACGAGGTCTATCGCACGTTTTTCCCGACCGATCCTCCAGCGCGTACGACTGTAGCCGTCACGGCACTGCCGGGAAATTCGCCCATCGAAATCGAGTGCATCGCTTATGTGGAGTGAAAGGCTGACAGAGTCGAAACGTAGCCCAAACTCTCCAGTCTGCGACCGTGCGCAGGCTTGAGGATCCGCGCTAGATTTTTCGGAGGATCTTTACGTGGCGCCGGGTCATGCCTCAAAAATGATCAACTCCCGGAGCGCCCGCTTCCACGGTGCCGGGCTTCCCCTCCTCACGAGCCCCGTCAGAGGTGTGCGCTCGCGGCAAGCTTCACAAGAATCGCCTATGTGCTTATGCCGCGCCACGAGGGATGAACACGGGTTCGCCAACGGATAAAAAGTGCCAACTGATAGGTGATCCGTTGGAACCTTTCATCCGTTGGGAGATCATTCTCAAGGAGAGAGGTAAAATGACGAATCGGAGATTCCTGCTCATTGTCGCTTGCCTGCTTCTTTCGGTCGCGTCGGTCGCTGCACAGACCGACAGAGTGGACGCCTATGTCCGATACATGATGGAGCGATTTCACATTCCGGGTCTGGCGATGGCCGTGGTCAAGGATGGTCAGGTCATCGCGGCCAAAGGCTATGGTCGAGCGAGCCTCGAACTCGACGTGCCCGTGACGCCAGAGACCGTCTTTGAGATTGGTTCCATCACCAAGCAGTTCACGGCGGCAGCCATCATGCTGCTTGTCGAAGAAGGCAAAGTCCGATTGGACGACAAAATCAGCACCTATCTTCCGGGGCTTCCTGAAACTTGGTCCAGCGTGACGGTGCGACACCTGCTCACACACACATCGGGGATCAAAAGTTACACCTCGGTGATGGACTTCCTCACGCTCTGTCGAAACGATCACACGTCCGATGAGATCATCCGAATGGTGTCGGGATTTCCGCTGGAGTTTCAACCGGGCGAGAAGTGGGCCTACAGCAACACGGGCTATTACCTGCTCGGCCTTATCATCGAGAAGGCAAGTGGCAGATCCTACTGGGACTTTCTCGATGAGCGCATCTTCAAACCGCTGGGGATGACCGCGACGCGAAGCAGCGAGCCAAAAGCAATCATCCCTCATCGCGCGCGGGGTTATAGCTGGATGGGAGATCGTTATGTGAACATAGACCCGCTGACCACGACCGCAGCCGGAGCGGCCGGAGCCATCGTCTCGACGGTCCTGGACATGGCCAGGTGGGATGCGGCGCTGTACACCGAACGTGTGCTCAAGAGATCGAGCCTGGACCAGATGTGGACACCGGCCACGCTCACGAGCGGTCAGACGACCGATTATGGCTTCGGCTGGCGCGTGGGCGAAATTCGCGGTCACCGGTTCGTCCAGCATGGCGGCGGCACGCCCGGATTTCGCAGTCATTTTCTTCGCCTGCCGGATGACCGCCTCACCATCATCATCTTGACCAATCGCGGCGGTTCAACGCCCGCCGGCAGCATCGCGCAGGGCATCGCTCGCCTCTATCTGCCCGACTTGAGAGAAGAACCGATTGAAGACAAGGATCCGACGACGACGGCGATGTCCAAAAACGTACTGCTTGCTCTCAGAAACGGAACTCTCGATCCCGACCTGTTCACGGCGGAAGCGCGGGCCGCGCTCTTCCCCGACCAAGTTAAAGAAATGCGCGAGCTGCTCGAACCGGCAGGCAGGCTGCGATCCTTCCACTTGCTTGAGCGAAAGGACGAAGGTCGGCTGCGCCACTATCGCTATCGCGCCAGCTTCGAGAAGGAGTCGTGGATCCTGACACTCACGCAGAACGTCGAGGGGAAAATCGAGGCGTTGAATCTCTGGATCGAGTAGGAACAAGCATCGGCCTGAACCTGAGTGAGGAATCGCCCATGTGCTATCGCACGCCACGAAGGGTGGAAAAGGGTTCGCCAACGGATGAAAAGGGCCAACTGATGAGTGATCCGTTGGAACCTTTCATCCGCCGGGAGATTATTTTCGAGGGAGGATCAACCATGAGGAAACCTATGAGTCGCCGTGAGGTGATAAAGGGAGCAGCCTGCAGCCTGGTTGTTGCACCGTTTGTGAGATTGACTGGAACCGTAGCACCGAGACAACAGCAGCCGCCGACTCGGGCCCCCAACATCGTCTTCTTTATGCCGGATGATCAGGCGCAGGAGGCCATGAGTGCTTACGGCAATAAAATTCTCAAGACTCCCAACATGGATCGCATCGGCCAAGAAGGCATTCGTTTCACCGAAGCGTTTGTCACCAATTCACTCTGCTCGCCAAGCCGCGCCTCGATCCTCACCGGTCTCTACTCGCACACGCACGGCATTCTCAGCAATGGCTCCGGACCAGTCTTCCGCAACCAGCCGGGACTGCGCGATGATCAGCTCACGTTCGTTCATCTGCTTCGACAAGCAGGCTACCAGACGGCGCTCGTCGGGAAATGGCACATTCGTTCCTGGCCGACCGGCTTCGAGCATTGGGTGATCCTGCCGGGACAGGGCGATTATGAGGACCCTGATATGATCGCCAACGGCGTATGGGTGAAGATGCGTGGTCACGTAGATGACGTTGTGGGCGATCAGGCACTGACCTTCCTGCGACAGCGCGATAAGAATCGTCCGTTCTGTTTGCTCGTACACTTCAAATCGCCTCATTGGGATTGGCGACCGGCTAAACGATTTGAGAAGGCTTTTGAGGACGTGGAGATTCCGATTCCGCGAACCTTCGCCGACCGACTGGAGGGACGACCGGCCGCCGTCCACAATGCCAAACTCGATCTGGCCGATCTGCCCGTCTTCCGCGATCAGGCGCCCGAATCGCTACCGCGCGAGGAGCGGCGACGGCGCAACTATCAACTGCTTCTGAAAAATTTCTACCGCGTGCTGCTCAGTGTGGATGAAAATGTGGGCCGCGTACTCGATTTCCTGGATAAGAACGGGCTGACGGAAAACACGATTGTCATGCACACTTCGGATAATGGCTTCTTCCTCGGCCAGCATGGGTTCTTCGATAAGCGACTTATGTATGAGCCTTCGATCCGCGTGCCGATGGTCGTGCGCTTCCCGGCGCGGGTGAAAGCGGGGCAGGTGGATACCAAGCACATGGTTCTGAATGTTGATGTAGCCCCGACCCTGTTGGAGTTGGCGGGTGTGCCTGTGCCGTCCTGGATGCATGGTCGAAGCTGGGTACCGCTGCTTGAGGGTCAGGATGTGCCCTGGCGCGATGCCTTTCTCTACGAGTATTACGAATATCCGGCCGAGCACTGCGTGCGCAAGCATCGCGGCGTGCGAACCGACCGTTGGAAGCTGATTCACTTCTGGGAACAACCCGAGGAGTGGGAGCTATACGATCTGCAAAACGACCCCGATGAGTTGAACAACCTCGCCGGTCGCCCTGAGCATGCCGCTCGAATGCGGGAGTTGCAGGCGAAACTGGCGGCGTTGCGGCGCGAAGTCGGCGATGTGGATCCACCGGGTCCGCCGCCCGTAGCCGCTCCCTGCACCATCAAAATCGGGCAGGAGTTTTGAGGGAGTGGCGAGGAAATCCCCTTCGGCGGTGGACAACTTATACCAATTCGCTAAACAGATCGCACGAATTTTGGCTTCACTTGGCCGCAGATGGATGCGTGGGTGACAGGCAACTCGCAACTATCGGGAGTTCGATTTAAATGAGACAAGCGTTTAGCCCCGGAGGAGCAGCAGGGAGTGGGCCAGGAGGGCGAAGCACTGCCCTGAGTCCGCGTGCCCCCGTGAGAAAGTTGTGGAAGGGGCGACCAAAACGTCTGACCGAAATCAACTCACTTGACGGAAGGATCACTGTTACACCGAGAATATTCAGTTCACGCACGAGATCACGAAAGCGGTCATTGAGGGGACACCGATGAACCAAACTTCTGAACCGCATTTGACGCGAGGTTTTGGCCTATTACAGGCGACGGCGCTCAATATGTCGAACGTCGTGGGCATTGGACCGTTCATCACCATTCCACTCATGATGGCCACGATGGGCGGGCCACAAGCCATGCTCGGCTGGTTTCTTGGCGCCTTGCTGGCCATTTGCGACGGGCAGGTCTGGAGTGAGTTGGGCGCGGCTTGGCCAGGTTCCGGCGGCAGCTATCGTTACCTCCGCGAAGCATACGGCCCGGAGCGATGGGGGCGGCTCATGGCCTTCCTGTTCATCTGGCAATTTGTGCTTAGCGGTCCGCTAGAAATCGCTTCCGGCCTGATCGGCTTCTCTCATTATGCGAGCTATCTCTGGCCCGAAATGCCGCCGCTTGCGCGAAAGCTGTTAGCCGCCGGGATCGGCGCGGTGGCGCTTTTGCTGCTCTACCGGCGCATCACCTTTCTGGGCAAAGTAACGGTCACACTCTGGGTGGGCACGGTGCTGACGATGGGGAGCATCCTGGTTCTGGGGCTGCCGCACTTCGATCCCAAGCTCGCGTTCTCCTTCCCGCCGGGAGCATTCGATTTCACAACCGGATTCTTCCTGGGTCTCGGCAATGCGATGCTGATTGCGATGTACGACTTCCTGGGCTACTACGATGTGTGCTACATCGGTGATGAGGTTCGTGATCCGGCGCGAGTGATCCCGCGCTCGATCCTGTATTGCATCATTGCCTGCGCGGTGGCCTACTTCTCCATTAATCTGACCCTTATCGGGGTCGTGCCCTGGTGGGAGGCGGTGAACTCACAATTCATCGTCTCGGATTTCATGCAGCGGCTCTACGGACGCCCGGCGGCGATGGTCGTCACGCTGATGATTCTGTGGACGGCCTTCGGATCGGTATTCGCTCTGACACTCGGCTATTCGCGCATCCCCTATGCGGCGGCGCGTGATGGCTATTTCTTCCGCCCATTTGCCCGCGTTCATCCGACAAAGAACTTCCCTCACGTCTCGCTTCTGGTCGTGGGTGCGGTGGCCATCGGCGCGGCGTTCTTTCGACTGGAAGAAGTCATCAGCGCGTTGATCACGACGCGATTGCTCGTGCAGTTCATCGCTCAAATCTTCGCCGTCGCGCTGCTCAGGCGACGATTGCCGGAGGCGGCGCGACCGTACAAGATGTGGCTCTATCCGGTTCCGGCAGTGATCGCGTTCTTCGGCTGGAGTTATGTCTTTCTCACGTCGGGCTGGCGCTACATAGCGCTGGGATTGCTCACGCTCGGTCTCGGTGTAGGCGTCTTCTTTGTGCGGGCGCGGCTCCAGCGGACCTGGCCATTTGCTCGACCTGAACCGGTGTCGGTCACGCCGACCGCTGAGGCCGAGGAGGCGTGATGCGACCGTCACGAATTTGTTGGTTCATGGCGGCGTCGCTGCTTCTGGTCGCCAGCCTGACCTAGCCAGATCGGCTCAAGTATGATGGTGGCAGCCGCCCGCACCCGGGGTGAGTGTGGGTTGACCACTGTGCAGATCGAAACGGTGCTCAGCGCATTTGTCCTCGGCTATGCGCTCCTTCAAATCCCTGGAGGATCGTTGGTGGATGGAGTGAGGGCCAGCCAGCTTGGAACATTGTCGGGCCCTGGCGCAACGGATGCTGCACCGGTAGTGCTCGCGATGTCGCAGGCGATATGACCTACCCGCACCCCTACAAGACTCGATCCCTAAGCGTTTCTCATCTGCCGCGTTTCCTATCTCATCAACCGTCATTACGAGCGTGCGTCAGGACTCAGCTGGAGAAGTCACGCTTGAAGAATCTCCAGAGATCCGCCGGGCAGACTTACTGAGAAGTAGCTTGACTTGGGGTCAGCAAATCATCCAGTAGCAGGACCTCGATTTCGGTCACGCGCCTGAAGTTCGGATCATTGGTGAGAAAAGCCGTTCCACCGGCGGACTGTGTCGCAGCAACCTGAATGGCATCAGGCGTTTTCAGATTGTACTTCGCCCTGAGGTCCGAGGCGATCTCAGCAACTCTCAGATCCAGGTTAACCAGTTGCAGATTTGGGTAGGTCGTCAGCATCTCTTGATAGTCCCGCGCCGCCTGCACATGTCCTTCGCGTTTCGGTTTGACCAGGATTTCCAACAGCGTGATCACAGACGTCACACCTCGCGTCGTTCCCGTCTCCCAGGCCTCGAAGATCACCTGTGTCAACGGAGCATACGTCGGATGGTCTTCCAAGTGATATATGAACAGCATCGTGTCAGCACCAACCAATCGGTGCCGGGCGAGGAACTCTTCCAGGCGCGTGGTATCTACCCCCAAGACTCTCTCTCCTGGCGGACATACACCGTGGCGTCCACATCTTTCCACACTTCTTTATGCAAACCTCTGAGTCGCCGAGCATATCCGGGGGACTTAGGGCGCAATACGACCTTCATCCCTTCGATTTCGACGAATAGCTCGTCACCCGGACGAAGGTTCAACACCTCCCGGATCTCATCAGGAAGGAACAATTGGCCATCGTTCCCGATTGTGGTTGTTCTATTCATAGGGCACCCTTTACCAGGAGGACATTATAGTGTCCGCAGTGGCAAAATACCAAAACTCATCGCTGAATACTTGCAAAAGCCAGGACGGCCTCGGGCGCTTAGTCGGGCCGCGCACGTCTTATCTTTTGTCATCCTCGGGTTCCATCCGGATTCCGTTACCGGACAAGAGCCCTTAGCCATAACGCCAGTCTCCGCAAATACTGCGATCACTGACCAGGGAATGCATGACATGAAACGGACAGTGGACACTGGAACGAGCCAACTATCGTTGCTGGGGACTCAATCGGGCGCACGATCTTCATCCTAAGTCATCGCTGGATTCCGCCCTAAAAATCTCTCGCCCGCCTGCGCGGGCTCAGCAAGTCGAGGAGGCGTGATGCGACCGTCACGAATTTGTTGGTTCATGGCTGCGTGCTGCTTCTGGTCGCCAGCCTGACCTACCCGGATCGGCTCAAGTATGATGGTGGCAGCCGCCCGCACCCGGGGTGAGTGTGGGTTGACCACTGTGCAGATCGAAATGGTGTTCAGCGCATTTGTCCCGGGCTGAGATTTCGCAGGAGAAAGAATGTTGAGACGCGGGCCAATTTTTGCACCGCGCTTCAGCAGCTCGGCCGAACTGAGCAGACCAGTGACAGCGCGACTCGACCACTTCTTCAACACCCGCTCGGTACGATGTTCGATCCTCGCCGGCCGTTTGGCAACACTGGGCGAAACATTTTGCGTGGACCGGATGAGCGCAATCCGGATTTGATCCGCGAGACGACGCAACATGAATGTCGCACGGACCTCACGAACAGGGCGAGCTTCGGCAACCCCGACTCGAATGTGGTGGCGGCAGCATTCGGGCGAATTTCCAGCACGGGCACGCGGCCGCCGGTCATCCAATTTCTGCTGAAGCTGAACCGGTGAACCGAGCGAAGCTTGCCACCTGCCCCATGAACCGTTAAAACTGCGGAGCGGAGGAGGTGAACTATGACGAAAGAGTATCCCTTCATAATCGGCGGCGAGCATCGCACGTCGGCGGAGAAAGTGGAGATTCGCAATCCGTACAACCAAGAGGTGATTGCTGCGGTCAACTATGCATCGGCGCACGATGCGCAGGAAGCCATCGCGCGGGCGGCCTCGGCGTTTGAGATGACGCGGCAGTGGCCATCCTACAGGCGGGCCGACGTGCTCCGTCGCGTGGCTAATGAGCTTACGGAACGCAAAGAGGAACTCGCCGAGCTGATCACGCTGGAGGCGGGAAAGCCCATACGGGATGCGCGCACTGAGGTCGCGCGCGCCATTCAGACGTTCACGGTCGCCTCCGAGGAAGCCAGGCGATTGGGTGGAGAACTGCTGCCCCTGGATTGGCTTGCGGGTTCGGAAAATCGCTGGGCCGTCGTTCGCCGATTTCCCATCGGGCCGATTCTCGGCATCACGCCCTTCAATTTCCCCTTGAATCTGGTGGCGCACAAGGTGGCTCCGGCGCTGGCCTCAGGCAATCCCATCATCATCAAGCCGGCGCCGCAGACGCCGCTATCAGCCCTGCGGCTGGGTGAGATCGTGTACGAGGCGGGCTGGCCGGAAGGGGGCTTGAGTGTCCTTCCCTGCTCCAACGACGTCGCCGGGCTGATGCTCACCGATGAGCGCATCAAGAAGCTCTCGTTCACCGGCAGCGCCGCTGTCGGGTGGATGTTGAAAGCGCAGGTGCCGAAGAAGAAGGTGACGCTGGAACTCGGCGGAAATGCCGCCGTCATCGTGCACGAAGACGCCGATCTGGACTGGGCGGCCAAACGTTGCGTTCAAGGCGGCTTCGCTTACGCGGGTCAAACCTGCATCTCGGTCCAGCGGATCTACGCGCACGAGGCCGTGTATGAGCCATTTCTCGAACGCTTGTTGGAGGGCGTGAGGAACCTCGTCGTCGGCAATCCGAGAGATGAGAAGACTGATGTCGGCCCAATGATCAGCGTGGCCGCGGCCGAACGTGCCGAGAGCTGGATTCGGGAAGCGGTTCAGGCCGGGGCGAAAGTCCTCATCGGCGGCGAGCGCAGTGGAGCATTTTTGATGCCGACGGTTCTCACAGATGTCGCGCCGGAGATGAAAGTGAGTTGCGAGGAAGTCTTTGCGCCGGTGGTCATCGTGAATCGCTACGCCGATTTTGACGAGGCCATCCGCCAGGTCAATAGTTCGCGCTACGGATTGCAGGCGGGCATCTTCACCCGGAATGTGAACCGCATCTTTCATGCCTACCAGGCGATTGACGTGGGCGGGCTAATCATCAACGATGTGCCCACCTATCGTGCTGATCACATGCCCTACGGAGGCGTCAAAGACTCCGGGTTTGGCCGCGAGGGCGTCCGCTCGGCCATCGAGGAGATGACCGAACCGCGCGTGCTCGTCCTGAACCTGGGGTGACTTGGTAGCTACTCCACTTCTGCCCACGGAAGATGCGAACAGGCACGACAAAACATGGAGGAAGCTGGACTACCGGGCGTCACGCGGGCGGCCTTCCTTCGGCATCCGTTACCTTTTAGTTTTTGGTGTGTTTCGTGGGCTCCAGTAGTTACTTTAACCGAGCGGGGGAGTGGAAACATGCCTCGGATCACAGTTGGCAACATCGAAATCTACTACGAGACTCATGGTGCTGGCGAGCCGCTACTGCTCATCGCCGGATTGGGGTTTGGCGCCTGGAGCTGGTATCGGCAAATCCCCGCGTTCGCCAGAGAGTTCATGACCATCGCTTTTGACAATCGCGGCGCGGGCCAATCGGACAAACCCGACGTCGAGTACACGATCAAGATGATGGCGGATGATGCCGCCGCTCTGCTTCGGGCCTTGAAGATCGAACGCGCGCGTTCTCGGCCATTCGATGGGGGGCTACATCGCGCAAGAGCTGGCGCTGAGTGATCCCGATCTGGTGGCCAGTCTCGTGCTCGTCTCGACGAGTTTCGGCGGAAGGAACGCCGTACGCATGTCGGCGGAGACGGCGACACAGATGCGCTCGGAGCTAGAAGCCGATGACCCGGAGGTCGCTTTGCGCAGGGGTCTCTCGCTCCGGTTCAGCGACCGATTCATCGCCGAGCATCCCGATCTCATTAACGAGTTCGTTGCCGTGCGGAAAGCGAATCTGCCGCCGCGTGTGGCCTGGCTGCGACAATTTGCCGCCTGTCTCATGTTTGAGACCGAGTCGCGCCTGGCATCTCCCCGCGTGCCCACATTGATCCTGACTGGAGATGATGACCCGATTGTTCCGGCGGAGAACTCGCGCCATCTGGCCGCGAGAATCTCCGGTTCGCGGCTCTGCGTGCTGGAGGGTGCGCGGCATCTCGTTTTCATCGAGCGGGCCGAGGAATTCAATCACCTCGTGATCGAATTCTTAAAGGCGGCGAGTTGAAACCCGGAAGCGCCCGCTGCGAGCGGGCTGGTTCGCAGCCGGAAGAATTGGCCATGCCTGAAAACCATGAAGATCTCGCCCCTGATGAACACGGATAGACACCGATTAGTCGCCCCCATCCGTGTTGATCTGTGTCCATCCGTGGTGATTTTTGGAGGAGGATGAGTTATGGCAACAGCGAAAGCAGCCGTCATGACGGATTTCCATCACCCCTTCGAGATTCGCGAGTACCCGCCGCCGGATGAAGTGGAGCCGGGCGCGGCGCTCGTGCGCGTCGAGATGGCCGGCATCTGCGGCACCGATGTGCATCTTCGGAAAGGGCAGCTGCCGATCCCTCGCCCGATCATTCTGGGCCACGAAACGGTAGGGACGGTCGTGAAACTCGGCGAGGGACTGGAGACGGATTGGACGGGCGCACCACTTCGGGAAGGAGATCGGGTGGCCTGGTATGCCGGACGACTTTGCGGCGAGTGTTACTACTGCGTACAGAAACGACAGCCGACGCGCTGCCTGAAGCGCAAAGCCTACGGGATCACGTACAACTGCGATGTCAGCCCGCACTTCCTGGGAGGCTACGCTGAGTATCACCACCTCTTGCCCGGATCGGCCATTTTTAAGCTGACCGACTTATCCACGGAAATGGTCGTCGGCGCGGGCTGCGCGCTCAATACGGCCATTCACGGCATCGAGCGCATGGGCATCGGTTGGGGCGATACAGTTGTGATTCAAGGGAGCGGACCGGTGGGACTGGCGGTGGCCAAAAGCGCCGGCGCGCTCACCACTGTCATGATTGGCGGCCCGGCGCATCGGCTCGAACTGGCGAAAACCTTCGGCGCCGATCACACGATCAACATCGAGGAAGTCACAGACGCCAGCGAGCGCATCGCACGCGTCAAGCAGCTTACGGGCGGCTACGGCGCCGATGCAGTGATCGAATGCGTGGGGATGCCAGGGGTGGTCCCCGAAGGATTGGAGATGTGCCGCGACGGCGGGAAATACCTCGTGCTCGGCCACTACGGGGATGCGGGGGCGACGGCGATCAATCCCCACGTCATCACCAAAAAACAACTGACCCTGTACGGCTCGTGGGCGAGCGAGCCCCGCCACATGGCTCTGGCCATTGAGTTCCTGGGAAAGGACGGCGAGCGATTTCCTTTTGATCAACTGGTCTCGCACCGTTTTCCGCTTGATCGTGCCTTCGAGGCGCTGCAAAGCACCGCCGGGTAGGGGTCGAGAAAAAGCGTGATTGTGCCGTGACCATCGGCCGTGAGTTTGATTCGGCAGCAATTACTCACTCGCATGATTACTTCCCGTCAGACACGGGGCAGGATGACATGGGTCCTGTGAGGGATTCCCTGCGCCCCCGGGACAGCGCCGAGAAAACGATCAGGACGGGAATTTCCAAGATCGGTTCAATCAACTGACTGAGGGCCACGACCGGATGCGCTGGAAACAAGACCACCGCCAGCGGCAATGCCAGCGGCGAGTTACGCGCGGTCGTCGTACAGGCCAACGCGACAAATCTCTCCCGTGGATACCGTAGCCGCCGGGATACGAGCCAGGATAGAGAAAGGGAAATCAGGTAGAAGCTCAACATGGGCGGCGCCATTCTCAGAAAGAGGGCGGGGCGCTTGAGAGCGATCTCCCCGTGACTGGTAAACATGGCCATCACCACCAGTGCCAGCGCCACAAATCCGAGTCGCGCCAGCCATACGGAGGCAGCCGCCTGCGGGCGATACCGACGCATGAGCTGGCCAGCAACGAGGGGAATTGCCACATACACGGCGAAGGCCCGTACAACTGTGCTCAGCTCCACCGGCACCAGGGTTTGCGTGAAGACCAAAAGGTAGACCGGCAACAGGACGAGTTGCAGAACCAGATTCCAGGGCAGCAGCGCCAGATTTCGGTGGACGTCACCCCCGGCGAGATCCGTGAAAATCAAATACCAGTCGGTGCAGGGTGTGATCAGCGCCAGCACGAGTCCCACCCAGAGTGCTGGCTCATCCCGCAAAAACGCCCAGCCCAGGAAAAAGGCGATGAGAGGTGTGCTCACAAAGTTCAGTCCCACGGCCGGCAACAGGTAGCGCCAATCGCGAGCAGCTTCCCGCAATCCCACAAGCGAGATGCGGGCAAAGAGCGAAAACAACACGACCATCAACAAAGGCGTGATGATCTGCGTGGCCACATCTCTCGCTTCATGTAGGCCGGCGGAGAACATCACTCCGATGCCTGCCGCTCCCAACAACACGATTGGATCAGCAACGTCACGAAGAGCTGAAGTCGTCTTTCGTCCCGGCTCTAAGGTCAAGGAAGTCCTCGGTCTCTTTCAGCCTGTTGTGGCGGCAGCCGTCGGGCTTTGTGTTTAATTAGACTTGCGTGGATGGAAAAGCATCTGAACATGGCTTCCTCTTTTTAGGGCAAACATTATAGGCGCTGGCGTGGAGAGAGAGTCAAGCGGCAAAACTGACCTGATTTGCCACCGGCTCGTCGTTGCGATTCAGAGGTGGCTTGGATAAGATAGAGCATTGCCTGTGAGGTGCTCGAATGATCAAGACGGTTGAATGGACAGACGAAGGGGTTCGCTTGATTGACCAACGGAAGTTGCCGCAGGAGGAGGTCTACCCCGTCTTTCGCACGCACGCCGAGGTCGCTCAGGCCATCAAAGACATGGTCGTCCGGGGTGCTCCGGCCATTGGAGTGACGGCTGCTTACGGAGTGGCTCTGGGGATCAAAAACTCACGGGCGACGACCCTCGATGAACTGGCAGCGGAAGTTGAGGAGATTTGTCGGGTCTTACGGGCCGCGCGGCCCACAGCCGCCAATTTGTTCTGGGCTGTCGAACGGATGCGGCAGAGTTTCATGACGGCCTGTCGGCACACGCGCTCGCTGGAGCACGTCAAACAATGGGTCATCGCAGAGGCCGAGAAGATGCATCGGGAGGACATCGAAACCAACTGGCGCATGGGCCATCAGGGAGCAGATCTGTTGCCCGATCCTGCGACGGTATTGACCCACTGCAATACAGGGGCGCTTGCCACATCTGGCGGTGTGGGAACGGCTCTGGGTGTTATTCGCGTGGCCGTGCTTCAAGGCAAGCGCGTGCATGTCTACGTGGATGAGACGCGTCCTTTCCTCCAGGGCGCCCGACTGACGGCCTGGGAACTCGTGAAAGAGAAGATCCCGGCGACGCTCATCACCGACAGCATGGCCGGTTATTTCATGCGTCGGGGGGTGATTGACGCAGTGCTCGTCGGAGCCGACCGTATCGCTGCCAACGGGGATGTGGCCAATAAGATCGGAACCTATTCGCTCGCTGTTCTCGCCCGTGAGAATCAAATCCCGTTCTACGTCGTCGCTCCGACTTCGACGCTCGATCTCACGCTGGCGACGGGCGAGGACATTCCGATCGAAGAGCGATCCGCCGAAGAAGTCACACACATCAACGGCGTGCGGATCGCGCCCGAAGGGATCGCCGTGGCCAACCCGGCGTTTGATGTGACGCCGCACGAGTATGTGACCGCGATTGTTACGGAGCGAGGGATCGCCCGCGCCCCCTACAGCGAGAGCCTGCGTGCTCTGATGAGCAACCTGTTGGCGGACGAAGCGCCCGCGCCGGCACGTGAAGCATGTTAATTCTTGGCATTGAGACATCGTGCGACGAAACGGCGGCTGCCGTCGTTGAGGATGGTCGGCAGATCCGCTCCAGTCTCGTGGCCACCCAGTTCACCGTCCACCAACCCTACGGGGGGATCGTCCCGGAACTCGCCTCGCGGGAACACCTGAGAAATATCGTCCCGATCGTCGAAGGGGCCCTGATGCAAGCGGGAGTCACTGTATCGGACATTGATGCGGTGGCTGTGACGCAGGGGCCGGGATTGATCGGATCGTTGCTCGTGGGGATTTGTTATGCAAAGGCCCTCGCCTACGCTCAGCGGAAGCCGCTCATTGGCATCAATCATCACGAAGGGCACATTTTTTCCGTCGTGTTCGAACACCCATCGCTCAGGTATCCCTCGCTCGCGCTGATCGTCAGCGGAGGAGATACGAGCTTGTTCTGGATTCCTGAGCCGGAGGTTTATCAGGTGCTGGGTCACACTCGCGACGATGCTGCGGGCGAAGCGTTTGACAAAGTGGCCAAGCTGCTCGGTCTCGGCTATCCCGGCGGGCCGATCATTGATGAACTGGCCCGTCGCGGTGATCCCCACGCCATTCCCTTCACGGTTCCCCGGATGAGTGACGGAAGGATTGATTTCAGTTTCAGCGGCCTGAAAACCGCCGTCCTGCGCTATGTCCGCGAGCACCGAATCGAACCCGTCACGGATCGTGCCCATCCCTCCCAGCAGGTTCTCGATCTTCTGGCGAGTTTTCAGAACACGGTTGTGAGGACGCTCATGAGTCGGTTGAGGAAGGCGATGGAGACCTATCGGGCCGAAACGATCATCCTCGCGGGGGGCGTTGCCTGTAATAGCCAACTCCGGCAGGAGGCCCGCCGTTTCGCTGAGGAACGAGGCATCGCCGTCGTCTATCCCTCGCCGCATTTGACCACGGACAATGCCGCCATGATTGCGGCAGCGGCCTATCCCAAACTGCTGCGGGGGGAGCACGCGGACTTTGATCTCACTGCTGATCCGGGACTGCGGCTTGGTGTGAGTCAGCGGTCTGGCCCAAGGGATGGGCGCTCAGGATAGAGGCGCATGGGTGAACGCATCTACCGGGATCCGGTCCACAACATCATTTCGCTCAACGACTCGAACCCTCATGATCGCGTTCTCATCCAGTTGATAGACACGCCGGAGATGCAGCGCCTCCGGCGCATCAAGCAACTGGGCCTCGCGCTTTTCACCTATCAAGGGGCCGAGCATAGCCGGTTCACTCATAGTCTCGGCGTACTGCATCTGATGCGGCGCACGTTGGGCTTGCTGGCCCGTCGCCATGCGATTGACGATCACGTCATTTTCCTGGCGGAGTCGGCCGCTCTGCTTCACGATATTGGACATGGGCCGTTCTCCCACGTTGTCGAGGCGGTGCTCGGGTACCGGCATGAGGAATGGACGCGCACCATTATCACCGATGAAACAACCGACGTGAACCGCCTTCTCAGCAGTATTGATCGTGAGCTTCCGGCGCAAATCGTGGCCATCCTCGAGCATCGCTTCCGCCCCAATTTCATCTGTCAGCTCATTTCCAGCCAGATGGATGTGGATCGGTTCGATTATCTGCTGCGCGATAGCCTCATGACGGGCGCCAAATACGGCTTCTATGACCTGGAGTGGATCATTCACAGCCTCGACGTGGATCCCGACACGGATCGGATTTATGTTGTCGGCAAGGGCCTCTACGCCGTTGAAGAATATTTGCAGGCTCGCTACTACATGTACCGTCAGGTCTATTTCCATCGGAATCTCCGTGCCGCAGAGGTCCTGTTGAAGCGAATCTTCCTGCGGGCGAGCGAGCTGGCTTCCGCCGGGGAACTCCGGTTTCTTGTGGCTGACTCGCCGATGGCCGGAGTTCTTCGGCGTCAGCCCCTCACCCCCGCGCAGTACGTTGCCTTTGATGATCATGATGTCATGTTCCACATCAAGCAATGGGTCCATGAATCGGACCCGATTCTGAGCAGCCTGGCCCAGCGGTTTCTCCATCGGCGCGTTTTCAAATCGGTTGATCTCACATTCCCCGCCGAAGCAAAGCGGGAGTTCATCGAACGCGCCCGAAAAATCGTCGAACGCGCCGGACTCGATCCCCGGTATTACCTGGCCGAGGATCGGGTTTCGGATGTCCCCTATTTTGGGCCGTATTCGCCGGAGGCTTCGGGGGCGGAGAATCACATTTTCGTTGAAGTGGATCATGATCACAGGCAGTTGAAGGAGATCACGGAGGTATCCCCCGTCGTTCGTCGGATGCGACGGTTTCACATTGATCGCCTCTGCTACCCGGAGGAAGTGAGTGCCGAGATCCATGAGCTGCTTCGCTCAAAACCCTTTCGCAAGGAGAAGCAATCATGACGGGATGGTCTCGACGACATTTTCTCGAACAGACGCTTCGGGCGGGCGCGGGTCTGGCCCTGGGAGTCCGCCCGCCGGTCATGGCGCACACGGGCTCTCGGCAACAGACGACGGAGACGCGGATCACCATCTTGCACACTAATGACACGCACTCCCGGCTAGAGCCTTTTCCCCCCGATGATCGGCGGTATGGAGGCCTCGGTGGAGCGGCCCGGCGCGCGACGCTCGTGCGAAAGATTCGCCAGGAAAATCCCCACACGCTGCTTGTGGATGCGGGAGATGCTTTTCAGGGAACGCCCTTTTACAACTTTTATCGTGGCGAAGCGGACTATCGCGTTATGTCAGCCATCGGCTATGACGTGGTGACGCTGGGCAATCACGAATTCGACAGCGGTCTTGATGCGCTGGCGCGGGCCATCAACTTCGCCACGTTCGACATCGTCTCGGCCAATTACGATTTTCAGCAAACGATTCTGCGGGATCGCATCAAGCCCTATGTCGTGAGAGAACTCGCCGGCATCAGGGTCGGGATCTTCGGCCTGGGAATCGCACTGGATGGACTCGTCGTGGAGTCGAATCGCCGGGGAGTGATCTACCTCGATCCCGTCCAGACGGCGCGAGCCATGGTGCGGACATTGAAGTTGAAGGAGGAAGCAGTGCTCGTCATCTGCCTCTCGCACCTCGGTTACTATCCGCGGAAGGAGGGAGTTCCATCGGACCAGAGGAAACCGGAGTTGGGTGATGTCGAACTGGCCGAACAGGTCGAAGGGATTGATGCGATCATCGGCGGCCATACGCATACCTTCATGCGCGAGCCGGTCGTCGTTCGTCGGCCCGGTGGAGGAACGACGGTCATCTTCCAGGTGGGATTTGGGGGAATCAATCTCGGTCGCCTCGATTTCTTCATCCGGGAGCGATCCGTCGCGCGATGGTCGGCGGAAGTGATTCCGGTGTCACCTTCGGTGGAGGGAGTGACGGCGATGCGCGAGGGATGAGCCGATGTGTGTCTCGCGCCTGCGCTGATCTCCCTCGGATAGGCCGACACGCGGGGCGAAACACAGGCGCGTCGGCCAGGCGGGAATTGCCCCATAAATTCCAACCAACCGTGAGGTCCGACGGAGAAACGATGCAGAAGAAGGTTCTTACCGAAAGCGATCTCGCGGGCGTGCGCTCGCGCAGCCGTATCTACATCCCGCCGGAGACCATTGTGACGCCCTCGGCGCGAGATGCCGCCGCCGAACGGCACATCGAGATCATTCGCCTGCCCGCGCGGGCCCGTGAGACCATCGCCCTCGGAGCCGACCATGCCGGATTCTCCCTGAAGGAAGAAGTGAAGAAGCTTCTGGTCGAACTTGGCTATGACTTTCACGACTTTGGGACCTATGACGACCGTCCGGTAGATTATCCCGACATCGCCTACAAGGTCGCGGCGGCGGTCTCCCGGGGCGAGTACGGTCGTGGGATCATCCTCGATGGGGCGGGAATCGGCTCGGCCATCGTGGCCAACAAACTACCGGGCGTTCGGGCCGCTCCCTGTTACGATGCTGCCACCGCCCGCAACAGCCGCGAGCATAATGACGCCAACATCCTCACCCTCGGAGCAAGACTCATTGATCCGATCAAGCTCCGCGAGATTATTCCTGTCTGGTTGTCGAGCACCTTAACGGAGGAGCGCCATCGCCGTCGCGTCGAGAAGATCCTCGACATCGAGCGGAAACATCTCCGGGGAGAATCTCGGTGATGCCCCGCAAGCCGACTTCGACTCGAGCCTCTTACCTTCCCTGTGACCTGTGCGGATGCTCTGACGCCCACTTCATTCTCGAATCCGACCGATTGGATGGACCGCTTGTCAGGTGTCGGAACTGCGGGCTCGTGTATGTTGGAGTGCGGGGGGAGGACTTCACCTTCGCCTCGAGCGACGAAGAGAAATCTCGGCGTTTGAAGGAGCGGGTTGATGCCCTGGGACTGGTGGATGAGGCAGTGGAAGCACATGAAGCACCCGTTCGTCGGGCCCTGTTTGCCCATCGGCTTCGCTGGCTCCAGCGCTTCGTTCCATCAGGTCGGCTTCTGGAGGTGGGGTGCGCCGAGGGGGAATTTCTCGTCCTGGCTCGGTCCGCCGGATTCGATGTTGTTGGGATCGAGCCGGACCCGGTAACGAGCGCGCGCGCCCGCCAGGTTCATCACCTCGATGTCATTACCGGAACCCTGGCTGACTCTCTCTTCGCGGCCGCATCGTTTGACCTCGTCGTGATGTTCCATGTCATCGAACACGTCAATTCTCCCCGCGCAGTTCTGGAGGAAATCTCTCGGCTTCTCAGACCGAGGGGGTTCCTCATCATAGAAACGCCGAATATCGAGACGCCCTGGCTTCGAATCTTTCGACACCGGTGGCGGCATTTCATCCCCGATCACTACTATTTCTTCTCGCCCCGCACCCTCCGGCAGGCGCTGGAGGCGACCGGATTCACCGTGCGATGCATCGAGCGCGTGGGCAAGCTCGTCAGCCTGCGACTTTTGGCCGACCGCCTTCGCCGGATGAACTCGCTCGCAGGAAAGCTCTTATCGGGGTGCGTCGAGCGGTTAGGCATCGCCCATCGAACGATCTGGCTCAACCTGGGGGACATTCTTCTTGCCTGCGCCCAGAAGCCTGACCACTGACTCGCAAACCCTCCCTCTCTTTGAACAGGCGCGCGGACGGTTTTTCACCATCACCGATGACTCTCGCGGGGCTCTTTTGAGGGGGAGCGCACCCTATTCACCCTTGATCGGAGAGCACGGGTTCGGTGAGGGAAACGATTCAACCGAGATATCGCTCCACCCGCATTCGCCGAAAGGCGAAGATCGCGTCGAGCTGCCGCCGGATGACGATCCGGTGAACGATTCGCCCGAGGAAACCAAAGGGAATCTCATACGTAACGTCATCCGCGATGAGCGTTCCCGTCGAGAGAGGGTAGAAGTGATGCACATGCCGCCACCGTCGGTAGGGGCCTTTGACCTGCTCATCGGTGAATCGAAAGGGGGGATCGAACTCGGTGATTTCGCTCACCCATCGGAGGGGAAGAACGAACGGGCGAATTTCATATTCCAGGCGCTGGCCTGGGCCCCAGATTTTCGTCTCCGTGCTGAGGATACGGAGCCGGACAAAGGGAGGCGTCAACTGCACGAGGGTGTTGAGGTCGGTGAAGAAGTCGAAAACTCTTTCGATGGGGGCTGCGACCGTTTGCTCCGCATAAAGAGAGTATGTCATCCCGGTGACGCCCGTGACTGGCTCAGGCTGGCTTATTGCGCCTCTACCCGGACGGTATCAACAATCCCGACAATGGCGGCATCAACCGGGCAATCTTTGCAGCCTTGAGCCATCCGGGCCGAGCTGCCGGAGACGACCACCACCGTTTCACGAAAGCCCGCGCCCACCGTATCCACGGCCACGAGATACCCCGATTCATCCCGCCCGTCGGGGCTGACGGGCCGAACGACGAGCAGCTTTTTCCCCTGAAGCCGCTCGTCCTTGCGCGTGGCGACGACGGTTCCCAAAATGCGGGCGAGGATCATAGCTTCTCGGAAAAATATGCCCTGCGCCAGAGCGCAACGACCGAAGGCCGCTCGCTCCCGCCAGAAGGTATCATCAAACCGATTGGCCTCGTGACTTCGGCGTCACCGGCAGGGTTTCATCCACTGACTGATGCGGTCGCGGGATCACGTGGACGCTGACGAGTTCGCCGACGCGACGGGCGGCGGCGGCACCGGCATCGGTCGCAGCCTTCACGGCGGCCACTTCCCCGCGCACGATCGCCGTGACGTAAGCGCCACCAATCTTCTCATACCCGACCAGGGTCACATTCGCCGCCTTGACCATGGCGTCGGCAGCCTCAATCATGGCCACCAATCCTCGTGTCTCGATCATTCCCAGTGCTTCCATGTTCCCTCCCCTCTGGCGTGAGTCTGTCCTGTTGCTGGACGGATGCAATCTACACCGACAGGCCGCCCGCAGGCAAGCGGGAACAATCCATCAGCTCCGGGCTCCCAACAACCGGGCCACGATCTCAACGGATTCGGCAATCAACTCGACCAGCTCCTTCCGCGTGAGAGTGATCGTCTCGTCGGCACCATCGGACCCGACAGACGAAGCGGGGGATGTCGGGGCTGGTCTGGGCCCGGGTAACCCGCAGAGTGCGGGCGAGGGTGACTTCAAACCGGCACGCTGACGGAGCGTGAAGAGTTTCTCCACCGCATCCGGCGGTAAGGGCTTCTCTTGTCCGAGCAGTTTGGCGACGAGCGAAATCCGGGCGAAATGTTCCAGCGTCTCCATGCGGAAGTAGGCCGTTTCCAGATCCGGCCCGTAAGTCAGCGCGCCGTGGTTTTCCAAAAGCAATGCATCATAGTGCGGGATATAGGGGGCAATCGCTTCCACCAGTTCGGTGGTTGATGGCGTACCATAACGGGCCAGCGGAATGCACCCGAGCGTCAGTACGACTTCCGATACAAGGGGCTGATCGAGCGCCATTCCCGCTGCGGCAAAGCCGGTCCCGCATGGGGGATGTGCGTGAACCACCGCCTGAACATCCGGTCGTCCCCGGTATATGGCCAGGTGCATCGCCAGCTCCGAAGAGGGGTTCAATCGGCCTTCGAGTTTGCGCCCGTCGAGGTCCACAACCGTCAGCATATCGGGTGAGAGATAGCCTTTGCAGACACCGGTCGGCGTCGCCAGAATGCGCTCTCCATCGGGCAGGCGCACGCTCACATTTCCGTCGGTGGCAACGATATAGCCTCGCTCGTAAAGCCGTCGCCCGATTTCAACAATGGCGTGCCGATAACTCTGATCGTTCATCTCGTCAACCAAAATACCGTTGCGGTACTCCTTGCGTCAAGCTCAAGCTCATGACTCCGACATCCTCGGGCAGGACCCCGCTCTCCGGCGCGCACGAGCCGGTACGATTAAAACACCTTGACCGACGTGAGGCGTCCAAGGGACTCCGTCAAATGCGTCCCTTCGGCGCGGATGAAGAAACTATGCAGGGGGACAACCGACCAGCTTTCTCCCTGATCGGTCGAGGTGAAGGATTGCCGCCGATCAAGGCCATATCCGTCAGCCCAGATCGAGAGAGTATTGCGCGGGACCGTGGCGGGGATCTGAAAGCCGATGTACAGGACTCCCTGAGTGATCACTGGCAGCGAGACCGGATAGACGCTAAAGCTCCCGGACTCTTGGACCGTCTCCGTCCGATCAACGAGAACCGTTGCGTGACCAAGCACTGGGGGAACCCTCCCACCGGATGGATCATGAAGCACAAGGAGCCGAATCAGTTGACCGACCGGACTGGGCTCGCTCTGTGAGCGCCGAAAGAAGAGTATCAGAACCCGCTCCAGGCGAAAGGGGTAACCCACCGGAACGAAACGATTGAGCACAATCCGTCCCGGCGCTGTGGCAAAGTAACGATCAATCGGGAGCCCATTATCCAGTGCAAGCAATTGCCGATTCCCACCGCGCGTGAGAGTGAGAACAAAGGATGTGCCGGGACCGGGAGATGTCGCGGCATCTCCATCATAATTGCTGATGCCGACAAAGTAGGTGCCCGCTTCGAGCAGAATTCCCGGATCCCACCCTTCCGGGTTATTGACGCCGAAGGAGCTTTGAACCACTCGACCCTCTCCCGTGAGCAAATACAGATCGAGGTCCCCACCCGATGTGAGGATCGAGAGAATTGCCGAGACCAGATCGGGCCGATCGAGAGTGAACCGACCGAACCACTCGATGTCATCAAAGCCTCCTTCCAGGCCAAAATCGGTCGCATCGAAGACTTCGCCGGTGACTCGGTCGGCGCGATCAATCGTCCCGCGAACTTCGATGGTCGCAGAGGCGGGAAGCGTCAACGGGAGTGCCGTCGCGCGGCTATTGTTCAATCCATTGGAGGATGATACAGCCGCTCTCGGCCCTTGAGCCGGGCAGAAAAGAAGGAGAGCCAGCACCATCATACCTGCTCCCGGCACAAGAAACCGGTGGCTTGAGGGAATGTGGCCGGGGTGAACATGACTCGCCCGCATAAAAGCCTCCAGGGGATGATCACGGACTCATGTCGGCAGGAGATCCGCTCAAAGGGGTCAGCCCAGGAGAGCGTTTCCCTGTGCGATGAAAGAGCCGATCTGATGGATCGTCTTGAGCGGCACCGCTCATTAGCCTTCCGGGACCATGTCAATGATCACTTCGATTCCGGCGCGGCGGAGAATCGTCTCGATTCCTTTGCCGACAGCATCTCCTGCCGCCACTCGCCGGGGATTGAGACCGATGACGACGAGGTCCGCATCATGATCGGTGACAACGCGGAGGACGCCACGACCCACGTCGCGATCCCTCTCGATGACGGGGATGGATTTCAGCCCGTGCAACTTGACGATTTCCGACGCGCGTTGAATGGCCTCGCGGGCCTTCTTCTCCTCCTGATCAAGCGGTGTTCCCAGGGGAAGCGACAACGGAACCTCGATGATATAGGCGAGGATCATCTCGGCTTGCTGGTCATAGCCGAGGCGACAGGCCAATTCGACGGCACGATCGCTATAGCTCGTGCCTTTGACCGGCACGAGAATGCGCTTGAGCGCGCTCACTCCGCGAAAGGCGCGGGCCACCGCCGGCCCGATGGGAGCCGGGGGATGAAGCATCCACCACAAGAGCCCACCGAGCGACAGAGCGAAAATCAGAGCCAGAAGAGTTCCCAGCCAGGAGATGTGAACTTCGGCCGGAGACATCATCTCCTCCGTCGAAAGAAAATCCAGATTGCCCTTAGCCGGTAGAACCCGAAAAGCAGAAATCCGGCCCCGACAATGACGCCCATGACGGTGATCTGGCTGAGCGCCAGTCGAATGAGGATCACAAGCCCCAGAACGATGAAGAATCCCGTGTTGATGATCTGGATGTAATCGTACCAGTTCAGGAGCCGACGCCTTGGCTCCCCGGACTGAGGGAAGGTGCGGTTTGAAGAATACGGATCCCTCATGAATCGAGACCTCTCTCCGCGCTGTGTGCCATTCGGCGATACCAGCGGTCGCGCTCGGCCAGAGCAAGGCGATACTGTTCCAGCAGGTCATACTCTTCGGCCGATTCGAGAACGGCCTTCTGCTCCGATTCCCAGTCGCGTTCGACCCGACGCAACACGGGCAATCTTCGCCGTCGCCGGTACCAGGCGTAATAGAGAAAGCACAGGGCCACCCAGGATGGGCCCGCAATGGCGGCAATGCGATGGGTGAGAAGGACGATGACGAAGATGCTGGCAACCCCTATCAATCCCACCAGCCCAAGGAGAGGGAAATGAACGGTCACACCTTGACGGCGAAGGGCGATGTTGAAGGGAACGCGATAGGGTCGGGGAGTATAGGGGTCCGAGAACCGAAGGCGAATGAGGGAGACCATCACCAGCAGATAGCCGAGCGTGGCCCCGAAGGCATACATGTTTGCCAGGGTATCAATGGCACTCTCGGTGAGCGAAGCCAGAATGACCTGGATTGCACCGATAGCCGAGAAGATCACAATGGTTCGCGCGGGGGTGCGGAATCGAGGATGAACGTGCTCGAACCAGGAAGAGATGAAGTCGAACTTGCTCATCGAAAAGGCCACCCGAGAGACACTCATCACCCCCGAATTGGCGGAGATCGTCAGCACAAGAGCCGCCAGCACCGCCACGAAATCCTCCGCCAGTGGACCGATCCAGGGAAGACCACTCGCCACCAACGTGACGGACTTCCCGACATTTCTCTCATCGAGGAAAACGCGCCAGTCCACCATTCCCAGCGTGAGAACCGACAGTGAAAGGGCAAACAAAAAGACGGTGAAGATCAGGGCAACGGACGTTCGAGGAACAACCGTCGCCGGTCGCCGCGTCTCCTGAGCCGCCTGCGAAATGGATTCCAGGCCGACAAAAGAGATGATCGCCAAGGACGCACCGTAGAAAAACTGGCCGGTGTCAAACGAGGAGAACGTTTCGCTCCATTGACGGGCCAGCAGCTCGGGCTTCCAGGCGAAGATCAATCCCATGCAAATGATCGCCGTTTCCGTCAAGATGACGAGCACGCCCACGACCTCGTTGAGTAAACTCGACTCCCGCATGCCCCGGACATTGAGCCACGTCAAAAAGGCAATCAGAGCCAGCGTCGCTAAAGCGAGCCCGATGCGGACATGATGAAAGGGGCCGAGGGCGATCGTCATCTCCGAAAGCGCCGGCACGAAGTGGGCGAAATAGGTGACAGCAAAATAAGCGAACAGGGCGATGTCAATCGTGTAATCGAGGATGAGAGCGGCGCCCGAGACGAATCCCCAAAAGTCCCCAAGGCCACGCAGGGCGAAGTACTGTCCACCTCCAGCGACTGGGTAGGCCGATGCCAGCTCGGTGTAGGCGAGCCCGATGAGGATATAGACCGTGCCGGCGAGCAAAAAGGCAAGGGGCGAGGCTCCCTGAGCATAAGCAAAGACCAGACCGAGAGCCACAAACGTATCGGCTCCAACATCGGCAAATCCCCACATGTAGGAGCCCCAGACGGTCACATCCCGTCGAAGCTCAGCCTTTACCGGTTGTGCTGCGGCCACACTCGCTGCGCGCTCCTTGCCTTCATCAAATATGGTTTACCGAGCCGATAACGTTTCGCCAGAACCCTTCCCCGGGGCTGCACGCTGGTAAGAAAAGTCGAGAGGTCAGGGTCTGCATACTCCGAGAGGGGAGCCAGGACCTGGCGGCGTTCCGGTCGTAATTTACGACAACCTCCATGTCGGTTGACGAAGTGCTATATGTTAGTGGCCCCCTCTAGTCCAGGCAAGTCATGCAACAATGGCTCCATCAGATGCTCAGAGGTTAGACCGCTGACACGGTGGGCACGGAGGCCAGACAGCCCAACCCGGTTGCTTTCTTCCGCGCAACAGGAGAGCCCGACGGTTGACCGGAAGACCGATCGTGGGGAAGACTTCAACTATGAGCCAACTGACGCTGAATCTTTGTCCTGTCTGCCGTATCGGCGTGCTCAAACACTGGCGCGAGCTGACCGACGGGGAGAAGACGGTCGTCCTCGCCCGACCGTCGCCGGATGACAATCGGCCGGATCACCGCATTCGCTGTCACGTGTGGTGCCTGCATTGTGGAGCGGAGATTGATCTCTCGTCACTTCGCCTTGACGCCTGACGAGTGAGCCAGGTCCTCCGCCCATTAGGGTTTGGGAGTTTGCAGCAGTCCCGTGAGTGTCTTTTGAAGGGAAGCGGCCTCAGCGTTCCCCGGGTCCATGCGCAACACCTGCTCGATCAGACGACGAGCTGACTCGCGTTGACCAACAGTCAGGTAAATCCGGGCCAGGCGAAGATAGGCGGGAATGAACGTAGAATCCCAGAAGATAGCGGCCTGAAATGAGGACACGGCCTGGGCTACGTTTCCCTGCCTCTCATGGATGCCCCCGGCCAGAAAATGGGCCCGCGCGCTCATCGGCGCAGCATGAAGCACCTTAGCGAGAAGATCCAGGGCCTGCTGATCTCGTCCGGCAGCAATCAAAGCCTCAGCTTCATTGAGAGCACCTTCGGTTTCATTGCGGTGCATCTGACGGGTCACGGCTATTGTTGCACCGGGCCGCCGAAGGGAGAAAAGGGCGGCGCGATTGAACGTGGTCTTCAGTCGCACGGCGACCGGTGGCTTCTCGACTTTTTCCCAGTCGCTGGCCCGCGGAAGGTAATGCCGCGCCTGAGCCAGAGGGCCTTGAGCTTCGTCCGAACGCCCCAGCTTCTGGAGACTCCGCCCGAGGAGAAAATGAGCTTCGCCATCAGCGAGGCGGCGTCGAAGAACGTGACGGAATTGTACAACGGCATTCTCAAAATCCCCCGCCAGCCACAGGCCATACCCATAGTTAAACCGAATGTCGGGATCTTCAGGCGCTCGTGCGACAGCCGCCGAATAATGAGCCAGGGCCTGACCGAGGAGCTGATTCTCCAGCTCTATCGCCGCGAGATTGTTGTAGACATCGGCCAGAGGGAGTCGTTCGACGAGCATCTGATACGTTGCCTGAGCGGCCGCTCGGTCCCCGGCGAAATACTCACACAATCCCCGGTAGAAGAGAGATTCCTCGAAGACAGGGGCAGTGGAAGGGACTTGCCGCAGCCATCGCAAGGCCTCGGCGTACTCCCTGCGCTCGAAATAAAGTCGCCCCATTTCAAAGAGGGCGGGCACAAAGGGACCGCCCACTTTCGCCCGGGCGTACTCGTTCAGGGCTATCGTTAACAATCGCATCCGAGTTGCCGGGTCCTCCACCATCCGGGCTTTTACATAGGCGCTATAAGCGGGCAATGGGATTTGCTGGACGGCCTTGCTGAAGTCGGCCATTGATACTGATACGCCCGGATAACTCCGTGAGCTGATCTCCCAGGCAATGGCCGCTTGGAGCTGAAGCAAATCGCTCAGAGGTCCTCCCGATTGAATTTCCGGACCGACCCACCTTCCCTGGTCAAGGTCCAGAAGCCGCGCCCGGATAAGGATTCGCTCCTGACCTCGTACCCCACTGATCTCATAGGATCCCAAGGCGGCATATCGAGAGGCTGCCGCTTCGGCAATCTGAATCGCCGACGCCTGAGATAAAACCGCTGCATCGGAAAATCCCATCTGCCGGTACAACCAGCGCCGATCATCGGCATTGACGGTCGGGACATTGGCCGAAGCCAATAACTCCGTGAGCATGAGGGCGCAACTTTCGCCCACCCAGTTGTAATCAAGCTGTTGCGCCGTTCGATTCTCAAACGGAAAGACTATGATGGGACGCGCCGCCGGCAAAAACAGCGGCGAAGTGGGAGGCTGCGAAGACTGGTTTCGCCACGGAATGGAAAGAGCAACATCACCCGACAGGCTGAACAAGATCAGGAGAACGAAAGCATGGGCGCGCTTTCTCCACCTGGCAGTTCGGTAGAAGCTACCGCTTGAAAAGAAGCTGCTCAGAATCTCTGGGCAGCGGATCTCCCCGGGAGGTCGGCTCGGACGACTCTTGTTCCACTTCCTCATAAATGATCATGGTGAGCCGTGCAGGAATCGAACCTGCGACCCTCGGGTTAAAAGCCCGATGCTCTGCCGACTGAGCTAACGGCCCACCTCAGCTTATCTTCCGGCTTGCGGCTTCACTTTTTCGGTTGCCGCATTCTTTTTGTGTGCCCCGCCCTCGCCCGGATGCTCCGTTATCACGCTTGCATCCGCGACATCAGAGGGAGAGACTACGCTATCACCCGTCCACTCGTCAAGCGGTTGACAGTCCGCTCCCTCCCCGATTTGCACTTCGTTGCCGCCAGGAATGGGCCTTGGTCGTAATAGAGACGGTCGCGGTAACGGATCTGCAAGCTAAACGAACCCGGATGGGAAATTTTTCTGGCATCTGATGCGGTGCTTGTCCCCGGCTAAGCGAGAACCGTTTTACAGTTCAACGTGGGGCTGGAATTCATCAGTCGCCGCATGGATGCCGTAGTGTGGGCGCGCAGCGTCATTCAAGGTGAGTTCCTCTTGTTGACCGAGGTACAGTTGCGCTATCACCGCGAGATGCCCTTTCGGATGAATGGCTACGCCGGACTTGTTGAGGAAAAGTATCGGGTCCGGCTTATCCGGTGCTCATCAATATCCTTCCTGCCGCAGAAACCACGGTCATTCCCAGCCGGTAGGAGTCCGTGGGCCTGGGATTGGTCGTGCGGCAGGACTATCGTGTGATTAATCTCCGGGAGCTGGATGCCGAGACGGTTTTGAGCCAGCGCTTGTCGGTCGTTGCCTCGTTTGTGCCGGTCATGGGCGGGACAGAGAGAGATGGCGGTTTGGTGGGCTATCGAGTTGGGGCGTACCGATGAGCGGATGACCGATTCGAGGGGCTGCTCGGATCACTCTCCGAAATTCAGCTCCCCGATCCATCATCAAACAAATCGTGAGGATTGGATATGAGCCTGGTTTGAAGAAGCCCTGGCCGAAGGTCGCCAACAGAAGCTCCAGGAGGGGTTGCAACAGGGTTCCACAGCAGCAGTCATTGTGGGTGCTGCGGAATCGGGTACGAGCCGTCAGTTCGGATCTCGTTGAACGCCTCAAGACGCTGGAACCGGCCCGTCTGGAGGAGCCGATGGATGTGGCACTGGCGGTGGATTCGGTAGAAACAATTGAGCGCACCCTCTGATAGGGCCATCGTCAGCCAGCGTCCTGGCGACAAGGAGCGCCAAACGCCTCCTTGCGCTGCTCGATGATCAGGTCAGCGCAAAGTCAGGCCATGATGAAGGCCGTGCGGAAGCAAGGGATGTTGGCAACTCTCCTTTTCCCCTTTTACTGCCTCAGTCGGTGTGGTGTCTCCTCCTTAACTGGAAGGCGAGAACACGTCGAGCGACACCCTGAGCCGGTGCGGAAAAGCGAGTCGCTGATCCTGTCTGCTTATCAGGGCCTCTCGGTGGAGGACGAGCAGGCCGACGCTTCTTTTCATTGACACCGGCAGCGTTCGTGATATGCTAGAGGCGAACCCGGTGAACAGAAGGAGTTGCACGCAATGGGTGAAAACATACACTACGACCGTCTTCATCAAAAGCCGCCGGATTTGATCGAAACAATCTACGATGATTTCCTCGCCCGACTCGAGGAGAAGCTGGCTGATCCGCGCTGGGATCGGAATGATATCGTCCGGGACATCCTCTACGAGCTTTACATGGGAGATGTCCCCGATTTTCGTCGGTTGACCGATTATAAATTCCCCGTTGGGGCGCGTGCTCTCATGGCATGTTTTGATCCTCGCCATGTGATCCTGGAAGCGGAGTATGCCGATGAACTTGATGTGAACAGGTACAGGGAGCGAAAGCCGCTGTTGTGGTTGTGGCAAGTGGTTGATCGTTCTCCGCTAGGGGCGAATGCCTATCTCGGATTGAAACTGCGACGACTCCTTGCGCCCTACATTTTTCAACGGGTCGGTGAAGGGTTCACCTGCTGGGAGGGTGTGTCGCTTCGATTCGGCTACAACATTTCGCTCGGTGATCGGGTCACGATTCACCGCCAGGTCGTCCTCGACGACGGGGGAGAAATCGAGATCGGGCATGACGTCATTATCGGCGAGTATGCCCGCATCGGCGTGGCCCGTGAAGGACGATCCCCGTCTTCCGCGCAAAGAAAAACAATTATCGGCGATGGGGCGGTCATCGGATCCGGAGCGACAATTCTGGCCGGTGCCGTCATTGCGCCCGGCGCTAAAGTGGCCGCAATGGGCCTGGCCGCTCCCGAACGAGCGAGCGCAGAATGAACGAACCGCCATGAAGCATCGGCTCGCATGCTGTCTCTTGCTGAGCATATCTCTGGGCGGAATATCTTTACCGCTCGCCGTCCCGGCTCAGGAATCAAAGCCGCCGCCCAAACCGACTGAATCGTCTCCGCCTCAGCCGGAGAAGCAAAGAGAAACCAGGGAATCGGCGCGGGATCCCACGGTTGACCCCGAGAAGGAAATGCTCGACCGTGCCGCCATCGAAATGCGGCAGTCAGATTTTCGTCGGGCGGTCACAGCATCCGAGCAGATCCTCAAGCAGGTGAGCCAGCTTCAGGAGAAGATGGCGTCGGGACGATCCCGGAGACAATCTGAGGATCTCCTGACCGAGATCGAGAAACTGGCCAAGCGGATCAAATCCCTGAGCGGTGCCGGATCGCTCGAACAGGAGGAGCGGCTGCCGGAAAGTCCCCAACAGGCCCTTGAGCAACTGAAGGTATCTGCTGAAGCACTTCACCAGGCGATGAAGAAGCTCAACGCCTATGCCATTTCGGTCGAAGTCATAATTCGCTCGGATCAGATCATTCGCCTGTCGCGGGCTCTTCGGCAGATGATCCGGGGAGAATCCGGTTCCTGAAAGCGCAGACGGGCGCTCGTGCGGTGAGAGTGAATCGGGATCGAATACCGGCGATGAAGGTCACGGCATGTCTTCTCATCCTCAGCCTTACAGGCGTGGGAGCGGGTTCGCAACGACCCGAACAGGAGCCCATCATTCGATTGGAATCGTCGCTCGTTCTCGTCAATGTGACGGTCACGGGAAAGGACCGCAGCTATATCTCCCGCCTCACGGCTAAAGATTTCACCGTGCTCGACGATGGGCAACCGCAGGAGATTGTTTTTTTCAGCGCCGAAGAGACCCCGTTTGTCGCGGCCATCTTGCTCGATGTGAGCGGGAGCATGGAGCGGATGCTCCGGATCGGTCAGGCCGCCGCACGCGGATTCGCCCACGGCATTCGCTCGGAGGATGTGTTTGCCGTCTACGTGTTTTCCCACCGGTGCGCACGAGTCCAGGACTTTGGCTCTTACCCCGAAGTGGATCCCGATCTCTGGCGCATTCGCGCCGAAGGATACACGGCGCTTTATGATTGCCTGGTCCAGGCCGCTGAAGACCTCAAGGGGCGAGAGGAAACGCGCCGAGCCATCCTGCTTTTGTCGGATGGGGCGGATACAGCCAGCCGCGCTTCGCTCGATGATGCTCTTCGGGCAGCCTCGGATGCTGCCGTGACCGTTTATGCCGTTGATCTGATAGACGAGAAGTATACGTCGGCGGCGGAAGCTCTCCGGGCCAGAGGGGCCCTTCAAACGCTGGCCGAGAAAACCGGTGGCCGCTACATCCGTGATCCTGGCGGAGTCACGTTGTACGCGACTTTCGCCCAGATCGTCGAAGAACTTGGGCACCAGTATACGCTTGGCTACTACCCACCGATGGCCCGCCGGGATGGCCGCTGGCACCAGATTCGGGTCAGTGTCTCGCGCCCGGGGGCTACTGTTCGCGCCCGAACCGGCTATCGCGCGCTGACCCCCAAGGGCCCTTGATCAATTCCCCGAACCCCGTCTTTCATTCATGACCCATTTCTCATCCATCCTCGACAGAGAACAGACGGGGTGAATCACTCTTGGAGAGGAGAACTCAACCATGAAGCGGTTGCCGAAAAAGATGAGAGCATTCTGTCAGGAACAAAAGGTGATGCGTCTTGCCTTCGTTGATGCCCACGGCTATCCTCGCGTCGTCCCGGTATGGTTTGTGATGCGCGGGCAGGAATTTTTCTTCGGCACCCATCGGAACAGCGCCAAGGGGCGACTTATCCAGCAGAATCCCAGAGCGGGTTGGGTCATTGATGGCGGCGCGAGCCTGCGCACGTACAAGGGCGTGTCCTTCTGGGGCAGAGCCGAGGCGGTGACAGACGCGCACATGTGGAAAACGGTCTGGCGCGCCATCGGCAAGAAGTATTACGGGTCCTGGCAGGATCGCAACTTTCAGCAGTTGTACACGCCGGACACGTTGATCTTTCGGCTGACGCCGGAGAGGGTTTTCTACTGGGACTACAGCGAATGAGGCATGCTCGCGCAACGGTTGGCGGAAGACAACCGCAAGAGGAATCAGCCTTCAATAATCACGGCAGCAATGGCGAGGTCGCGCCCGTGCGAGATGGAGACGTGAACCCGTTCTCCCCGTAAAGTCCGAAGGCGCTCCCGGGCGCGACCGTGAAACTCGATGCGGGGTTTTCCGCCGGGGGATGATAAAATCTCCACGTCGCGCCAGCGAATGCCGCCGCTTTTGCCGGTACCGAGGGCTTTCAAGGCGGCTTCCTTGGCCGCGAATCGGCCAGCCAGATGCGGAGCCGGATGGTGTTTGCGACGAGCATAGGCAATTTCGTCGGGCGTAAAGACCCGATGGAGGAACCGCTCGCCATACCGGGTGAGCGCCGCCTCGATTCTCGAAATCTCGATGAGGTCAATCCCAATCCCGATGATCATACGATGAACCACTTTCGTCTGACAGCTTGCAACGACCTTCTCCTTGTTCGCATTCCATCCCTGGAACGCTTCGGTCTTGTTGCGGCCACGAGCACGCGCGTCGGAGGCGTGAGCCCGCTCCCTGAGAATGCCTTAAATCTCGGATATTTTCAAGGCGATCTTCGGGAGAACGTCGAGGAGAATCGGCGTCGGTTCCTCCGGGCGCTCGGGGCCGGGACAGGCAATCTCTTCACCCTGCGTCAGCAGCATTCCGATCGCCTTGTGGTCGTTGAAGACGGAACGACATGCGCGAGTCCCCCGCCGGAAGGGGATGCTCTGGTGACAGCACGACCGGGCGTTCTTCTGGGCGTGTTGACGGCCGACTGCCTGCCCATCCTCATCTTCGATGCGCGCACGCGGGCACGGGCGGCCGTTCATGCCGGCTGGCGAGGGACGCTCGCCCGCATCGTCGAGAAGACGCTCGACCTGATGGCCTCTCGATTCGGTACCCGCGGCCACGACTGTTATGTGGCCATCGGACCGGCGATCCAGAAATGCTGTTATGAGGTTGGGCCGGAGGTCATCGAGCTGTTTCGTCGGGAGTTTCCGCAAACACATGTCCTTTCCTCCGCTCGCCCATCGGGCAAAGCGCATCTCGACCTCATCGAAGCCACACGGGCGCAGCTTCTCGCTCGCTCCGTTCCCCCGGAGCAGATTTATGTCTGCTCACTTTGTACCGCCTGTCACGGCGAACTCTTCTTCTCTTATCGGCGCGAAGGGAGATCGAACAATCACGTCGGGCGGATGATCACCGTCATCGGAGAACTCAATGCGTGAAACCTTTTCGCCTGAGCCTTCACGCCCGCGGAAGCGGGGCCACCGGAACGCGCTCTGCGTCGTCCCCTCCACCGGAAATGTGGCGCAGGATTTCCCGCCTGTACTTTTTGCCGACGCGAGAATCCGCGCCGCCTTTCATCGCTCCCGAATGTCGTCACGGATGAGGGGGGTAATTCTCCGACATCAACGCTCGAGGGTTCTATGATCTCCTTTGCCCGACGACGGCGAGACTCCCGGCGCTCACGACTCGGTTTTCCCCTTCCCTCGACGGACCTGCTTCTGCTCATGATGTCAATGATCTGGGGGGTTAATTTCACCGTCATCAAGACGGCGCTCGACGATTTCTCGCCGCTCAGTTTCAATGCCGTGCGCTTCCTCATCGCCTCGACGGCTCTGTACCTGTTTTTTCGACACCGGCAGTCATCGTTCACCATTCAACGCGAGCACCTCGGATCACTCATTGGCCTGGGAATTCTCGCCAACACGATCTATCAGGTAGCTTTCATCGAGGGCGTGGCTCGCTCGCGGGCCGGCAATGCGGCGCTGATTCTGGCGACGACGCCGATTTTTGTCGCTCTGCTCAGTGCTGTTCGCGGCCACGAGAGGCTCGATCTCCGATCCGTCGTCGGCGTCCTTTTATCATTCACCGGCATCGCCCTGATCATGGGCGACAAGGTGCGAGAGATCGCCTTCGGGCAAACCCTCTTTGGCGATCTTCTTTTACTTTTGGCCACGCTCTGCTGGGCAATCTACACGGTGGGACTGAAACGATTCACGCTTCAATACGGCGCGGTCCAAAGCACGGTGGTGACGATGATCGCCGGGACGGTGCCGCTGGTGATGATTTCGCTCCCCTCGTTGCAGGCGCAATCCTGGGCGGCGATCCGGCCGATAGCCTGGGCGGCACTTCTCTTCAGCGCGCTGGGAGCGATCGTCTTTTGCTTCGTCGTGTGGAACTACGGCGTCGAACGGCTGGGAGGGACGCGAACGGCCGTTTACTCCAATGTGAGTCCGATCATCGCCATGATCGCTGCCGGGATCGGTTTGAATGAACGTCCCACGCCCGGCCAACTGGTGGGAGCGGCAGTGATTCTCCTGGGTCTTTATCTCGTTCGCGCCCGGGAGGAAGTTGAAATCACCACTTAGAGAACTCGCGCCAGCTCCACCAGCAAATGGGCGACGCTGACGATTCCCTGATGATAGTTTTCCAGGCTGAGCCATTCGTTGGGCGCGTGCGAGTTCTCATCCGGCAGACCGAAACCAAGCAGCAGGCAGGGTCGCGCGAGAATCTGATGGATTGTGGCAACGAAAGGAATCGAACCCCCTTCGCGGATGAAAACGGCCTGACGCCCGAAACCCTTCGCCAGAGCGCGACTGGCCGCTTGAAAAGCCGGGTGCTCATAAGGAGCGAGGAAAGGACGGCCCGTCGAGAGCTTTCGGACCTCGACCGTCACCGTGGGCGGGGCAATCTGGCGAACATAATTCTCGAACAGGCGAGCAATCTCCTCAGGGTCCTGATCCGGGACAAGCCGCATGCTGATCTTGGCCAGCGCACGAGCGGGGATGATAGTCTTCGCTCCTTCGGCCGTGTGGCCGCTCACCAGGCCGTTGACATCGAGCGTGGGACGCGCCCAGATGCGTTCGAGCGTCGCGAAGCCCCGTTCGCCCGTCAGCGCGGGCGATCCGGTCAGGCGTAAAAATTCCGACTCAACGAAGGGGAGCTGCCGCAGTTGCGCGCGCTCGCGGCGGCCGAGACGCCGGACCCTGTCATAAAATCCCGGAATCTTCACCCGACCATCGGGCCCTTTGAGCTGCGCGATGATCTCACATAGCACATTCGCCGGATTGGCTACCGCTCCGCCAAAGGAGCCGGAATGCAAATCCACCGACGGTCCACGCACCTCCACTTCCATGTAGGTCAATCCTCGCAGGCCATAACAAATCGAAGGGAGCCCGCGCTCGAGCATCGGCGTATCCGAGATCACGACGATGTCGGCCTGAAGAAGATCACGATGCGCCGCCAGGAACTCTTCCAGGTGTTCGCTCCCGATCTCTTCTTCTCCCTCCACGATGAACTTGACGTTGAGCGGAAGCGACCCTGCTGTCCGCAACCAGGCTTCGACGGCCTTGAGATGGATGTAGACCTGACCTTTGTCATCGGTGGTTCCCCGGCCGTAGAGGGCTCCGTCGCGCACTGTCGCTTCAAAGGGCGGTGTGATCCATTCCGACAACGGTTCGACCGGTTGAACGTCGTAGTGACCGTAGATGAGGATGGTCGGCTTTCCCGGTGCCCCGAGCCATTCCCCGTAGACCACCGGATGACCGCCGGTGGGCATCACCTCGGCTCGGGTGAGGCCGCTTTCCACCATCTTCTGTCGGAGATATTCGGCGCAGCGCCGCACATCCTCACGGTGAGCGCTCGATGAACTGATGCTCGGAATGCGAACGATCTCGACAAGCTCATCCACATAGCGCTGCCGATTCTCCTCGATGTAGGCCAGGACTGCTTCCAGATACGACTCTTCCACCATAGGTAAAACCCTCGGAAATTTTGCTGCAGGATGTGCCCGCCGGCGCGGGCACATGCGAAAGTCGGCGCGAGGGCGTCACGGTTTTCCCGTCAAAAACGATAAGACGATGGATTCCAGCCGGTCGAGCGGAGCGTATCCCCGAAAGACCTTCCCGTTGATGATCAGCGTTGGGGTCGAACGGACCTCGGCGAAGTCGGCCAGGGACAGGTCCCGGATCAATCGCTCGGTGACACGAGGATCGCTCACAACCTGATCAACGGGCAAACGAAACTGGCGAGCGACCTGTCGAATGACATCTTCGGTGAGCGTCTCCTGCCGCTTCCAGATCTCCTCGGACCACGGGACGAAGACGCCGCGGCGCTGGGCTTCGATGGCCAGCCGGGCGAGCCAGCAGGCAAAGCGATGGCGGCCCTGCGGCACGCGAGGGTTGCATGAGGGATCAAGAGGAAAATGCCGGTAAATCACCCGCACTTCATCCGGTCGCCGCTGGCGCAACTGGCGGAGGGCTTCCGTTTGCAGCCGACAATAGGGACATTGAAAATCGGTGAAATAGACAATCGTCACCGGAGCCGACGGATTGCCCAATACGGGCGTGAGGTCGTCGGTGACCGTCAACTCGTCAAACCGGGCGACGCCGGGAGCGCGCTCGATTCGTGCGCGCGTCTCGGGCGGCGTCGTCGGTCGCGCTGGAGTCGTGGTGAGCACGGCGAGAAAAACCATCCCCATAACACCCACGCCCACGGCCGGAGCTAGCGATCGGAGCGAGAAGGCCCAACCCCGATCATGCGCCCGCATGTCTTTGACGAGCATGATCCCGCAGAAGATCAATCCCAGGTCGGCCAGCCAGCTCACGGCACATCCCAGACAGAGCGCCCGGACCACAGCGAAGGAAACAATCGGTAAGACGATCACACCGATGGCGAAAGGAACAATGAGCAGCAGCGTGGCCAGAGATCGCTGATAGAGATCACGCGCTCGCAGCGCCAGCGAAGTCTGTACCAACAGCGCCAGATAGCCCCCGGCTCCCCATACCGAAAGGGGAATCCCCCACAGCCGACTCCAGGAGGAAGCGGCGATCCGATCGCAATTAACGACTTCGCTGACGTTACAGAGCGCCTGATCCCCCTCCCCATGCAAAAACAACCAGTAATGCCAGGTGAGATAGAGCGCCGCGGCCAGACCCAAAAGTGCCGACCACCGCATCCACCGGTAGCTGCGAAGTGCGATGACTGTTGGTTGGCTCTCGCGTTTCTTCTTCACGGTCGGGCGAAGTATAGTTTCACGGGACCAAAATTTCAATGCGGGCACTGGAGGACAGCCCCAGGGCTTCACCCAGTGAGGGATATAGTTGGACCATTTGAGGGAAACCGCCAGTCAACTGTGATCCGGGCCTCTTTATTGCCGGCACCGGCATGACGTTGTGTGCAGGACCTTCCCGACTGCCTCCGGGCAGTCGGTGTAAGATTCATCGCCGCGTCTTCTTGACCAAGGACTCATGGAACTGCCGCGGATCTCCTCAGGACAGCTATAGTATGCATTCACTCACCGGGTCAAACCGGCTCAATTTCTACGTCCTCTCCGACGAGCGTCCTGGTCGGTATTTCGCGTCGGCGAGGAGTGCGGTCCAGGTATGCCGCTCAGCTTCCCGAGTAATGCGCGACGTCTTCTGCGACTGCCAGTGCTTCATCCAATGACGAATGGGCGATCCCGGGAATCCGGATCAGCGGCGGAGGCGGATCGTTTTTCTCCCTCTCTCAGGAGGAGCTGGGTCGAGCATCTTTCATCCCTGACCCATTTCGGCAGAACCTCAAAGTGACAAAGCCTCAGACGCGGAGCGATTCACTGCAGGCCGTCACCGCTCGAGAACAGGTAACCGTCAAGGAGGAATTTCTGCGAAGCTCATCCCCGCTCTCTGCCATCATCATGAGTTGTGCGTCTCCGCAAACACGCGGTGAGCCACGGTCAATCCCTCCCAGGCGGCTGGGAACCCGGCGTAAGGGGCAATGTGTAGCAGCGTCTCGACGATCTCCTGCTCAGTGGCTCCGTTTCTCAACGCCATGCGGATGTTCAGCTCAAGTCCCTGGGGACGCCCGAGCGCCGTGAGCACCGCAATAGTCACCAGACTCTTCGTCCGCCGATCTAACCGGGGACGACTCCAGATCTCGCCGGAGAGGAATTCAACGACATACTGTTCGAAGTCGGGTGACATCCGTCGCCAGGCGGCGCGCGTTTCTTCCGCCCGCTCGCGTCCGAGCATTTCCTCGAGCAATCGTTCCCCTCTCTGAAATCGTTCTGAGTTACTCATCACCTCACTTCCTCCCTCAATAACGGGACTCTCATCGCACATTCGGCCGCGGGGCCGACGACTCCGATGAGAGAAACGGCACGCAGCACTCGCCCTGATCGCCTCAGAAGTCCCGTCCTCTGAAACGCGTCTCCTCCCAACCTGTCAGAGTCCATACCCGGCGGTGACGTCGAAGATGGCTCCGGTGATATTGTTTCCATCGTCCGAAGCGAGAAAGAGGATCAGGGCGGCGACATCGCGTTCCTCGACCATCCGGCGCAAGGCGGTGCGTTCGACAAATTGACGGGTCGTCTCTTCGATTGAGAGGCCGGTCTGGCGGGCTCGCATTTCGATCACATGGCGCATGCGCTCCCCGGCCACCGGACCGGGACAGATGGCATTGACCTGAATATTGTACTCGCCGACCTCGGCGGCCAGTGTTCGGGTGAGCATGAGCAATCCTGCTTTGGAAACGGCATAGGGAGCCCGCAGAGGATAGGCCCGCCGCCCGCCAATCGAAGAGATGTTGATGATCTTGCCGCTTCGACGAGCGATCATCTGCGGCAGGACGGCGCGACAGCAAAGAAACGGTCCCGTGAGATTCACGGCGAGCGTCTCCTGCCATTCGGCCAGCGCCACATTCACCACTGGAGCGGTCGGACCCATGATGGCCGCATTGTTGACCAGCACGTCAATCCGGCCAAAGTGATCGAGGGCCTGTTCGACGGCCCGCTGCACATCCTCCTCTCGTGAAACATCGGCCCGATAGGTGAGACAGCGGCGGCCCCCGGTCCGGACTTCGTCGGCGACGCGGTGCAATCCCTCCTCATCGAGACCGAGGAGAACGAGGTCGGCTCCTTCGACCGCAAGAGCTAACGCCGCCGTCCGTCCGATGCCGCGATTCCCACCGGTAATCAGCACGACGCGATCCTTGAGCTTCATGACTCGGTCGCCTCCTCTGTGCCCAGATCTCCGTACAGCCTCTCCATGCACTCGGGGCAGATGCTGTGGCTGAACTCGGCTTCGGAGTGCTCGCGGACGTAGGACTCGATTTGTTTCCAGTAGCCCTGATCATCGCGGATTTTCTTACAGGAGGCGCAGATCGGCAGCAAGCCCCGTAACGTCTTGATGCGGGCGAGTGCCTCTTGAAGTTGCTCGATGAGGCGCTCCCGTTCCTGCTCCGCCCGCTTCCGTTCGCTGATGTCCCGGGCGGCGTAGACGACCGCCTTCGGCCGTCCCCGGTCGTCCAACACGAACGAACGCGAGAGCAAGACAGGGAATTCGCTGCCATCCTTGCGCCGATGAAGGACCTCCCCCTCACTCGTCACGTCGCCGAGCAGCTCGCAGCTTCTCCCCTTCACTTCCGCGTCCTCGTAGCCGTAGGTCTCACAAAAAGCTCCGTTGGCAAAAAGGAATCGGCCTTCGAGATCGGTGATGAAGACGCTCTCACTGATGCTCATCATTGCCTGAGAGAGCATTCGCGCCTGATCTTCCGCCCGCTTGCGGATGATCGCATGCTCGACGGTCAGGGGTAGAACCTGAAGGTAATGGCTGTAGAGGTCTTTGACCAGGTAGTCGTACGCGCCCGCCTTGAGAGCCCGCACAGCGGTCTCCTCGTCTCCAGCACCGGTGACGATAATGACCGGAGCATCAATTTCGAGATCGAAAATATCGAAGGCCGTTCCATCGCCGAGAAAGTGATCGGTGATAACGACATCGAAATTCTCGGACTGAAGAAGATGCTTGGCTTCGGCCACTGATCCGGCAATGCGATAGTCGTAGGGCAAATTCTCGTGGACGACGAGTTCGATGAAGGCCCGCTGATCGCCGGGATTATCCTCGACGAGAAGAATGCGCGTTTTTGTCATGATTCCCCTTCCACGACAGGAGGTCATCCCCCTGGGACTTCGGTTTGGACACAAGGCGCAGTATTCTACTCCCTCAACCCTGGGTTTTCTAGACGAATCGGCGATTGCACGCACGCCGGGTGGAAGCACACGCCAGTGGAGACAGCGACAACTACCCGACCGGGAAGGCGAACATCAGATGGCTGAGTCTTCCCTCGCCGGCATCGCCCGTTAGCTGTCAGGCGCGCGAGCGCCTCACATTACTCATCGGATGCATCGAGGATAAGGCGGACCCTCGCGGCCAATGCCTCAGGTGTGAACGGCTTGGTGAGAAACATCGCCGGCGACTCCAGCAAAGCGAGTGATCGGCCGGCCCGACTGGTATGGCCTGACATGAACAGAACCTTCGTTCCCGGGCGCTCGCGTTGAAGCTGGGCGGCCAGCTCGGTTCCGCTCATCAGGGGCATCACGACATCCGTCAACAGAAGGTGAATGGGTCCGGGATGGCGACGCGCGGCCAGTAATGCCTCCACCCCGTTGGAGGCTTCCAACACAGTGTATCCCTTGCGCTGGAGGACCTCGCGGATCAGCTCGCGCACGAGCGGTTCGTCCTCGGCTACCAGGATGGTTTCCGTTCCTCCACACGCGCATCGGGACGGCGCGGCTGTGACTTGTTCATCGCGCGGAGGGATGATCCGGGGAAGGTAGATTTTGAAAGTGGTTCCCCGACCGACCTCGCTCATCACATCAACATACCCGCCGCATTGTGTGACGATGCCATAGACGGTAGCTAGACCGAGACCCGTTCCTCTCTCCCCCTTGGTGGTGAAAAACGGCTCGAAGATATGCGACAGGGTTTCCGGATCCATGCCACAGCCGGTGTCGCTCACCGACAGCACGACGTAAGGGCCGGGCCGCACATTCAGACGGCGGGCAACGTACTCAGCATCCAGCTCGACCCGGTCGGTCTCGATGGTCAGGGTGCCCCCGTCAGGCATCGCATCGCGGGCATTGACGACGAGGTTGATGAGGACTTGTTGAAGCTGACCGGGATCCGCTCGGACGGATCCGATGTCCGGGCGCAGGATTGTGATCAGCTCAATATCCTCGCCGATCAATCGCCGGAGCATCTTCTCCATATCAATGATGACGCCGTTCGGATCGAGCAGGCGCGGTTCTATCGGCTGGTTGCGGCTGAAGGCCAGGAGTTGACGGGTCAGGAGAGCAGCTCGCTCCCCGGCCCGTTTCATCTCCTCGATGATGCGCCGGAGCGGGCTCGTCTCTTCTAACGAGCGGAGAAGCAAGTCACTGTAGCCGGTGATCACCGTGATCAAATTGTTGAAGTCATGCGCCACGCCGCCGGCCAGCCGTCCGATGGCTTCCATCTTCTGCGCCTGCTGAAGCTGCCGCTCCAACTGTCGCCGTTCGGTCACATCAACGATCATCCCAAGGGCGCCGATATACTGCCCGGCGTCGTTGTAGAGCGGTTTGACCGAGACAATGGCCCAGAGCACCGATCCATCCCGGCGACGAAAGCGAAAGTCGCCGTGCTTGGTTACCCCTTCAAATTTCTTTTCGACATTTTGTCGGGCGCGCACCTGAGCTGCTTCATCGAGGAAATCGTAGAGAGGACGCCCGAGCATCTCCTGACGGGAATAGCCCAGCATCTCTGCCATTCGCTCGTTGACGTACCAGGTGCGCGCCTCGGCCTCAATGACCCAGATGCCTTCCTGCGCCGTCTCTACAATTTGCCGATAGCGCTCCTCGTTGCGGCGCAGGGCCTCTTCCGCTTTCACCCGGTCGGTAATGTCCTGGGCCATGACGATGAGCGCTCCCCTTCCGGCAAAGTTCAACGGTCGCGCCGTCATTTCTACGGTGATGATCATTCCGTCCTTACGCCGATGGCGCGATCGCCATCTATGAACAGAAACTGCCGATGACAGTCGGTCGAGCGCCTCGTCGTTGTCCTGTTGACCGACGGCGAGGTCCCGCAACGTCAACTGCAGGAACTCCTCCCGGGAATAGCCGTAGTGTTCAATGGCCGATTCGTTCACCGCCCGGATGGCCAGCGTCTCATGGTCGCAAATCCACATGGGTTGAGGATGCTGGTGAAAGAGGACCGCCGCCAGCTCTTCTCCCATCATCGGGGATTCTTCTCGCTGGCTCACTGCAGTAGCACCATCGTATGAGTCCATCATGCTCACCTTCCTCCTTTCTCTACGATTTTGATCGCTGCCGTAACGCGTCGAGTTCGGGTTGGACATACTGGCGATAGCAGTCGGGACAGATCCCGTGACTGAATTGAGCATCCGAATGCTCGGCGATGTATTGCTCGACCTGAATCCAGTAGTTTTGATCGTCCCGGATCTTCTTGCAATAGGAACAGATCGGCAGGAGCCCCTGTAACTGCTTGACGCGGGCGAGGGCCTCCTGCAACTGGGCG
>DATLZR010000022.1 GCA_035573895.1 Blastocatellia bacterium
TTCTCTCAGGTTCTCGGAGACACGTCGTTGGCCGCCGGCAGGGTGACGGTGAATTCCGAGCCCACACCAGGCTTACTGGAGACTTTGACCTGTCCACCGTGAGCCTGAACGAGATGCTTCACGATGGCCAATCCCAGGCCGCTTCCCCCGGTCTGACGGGAGCGGGATTTATCGGCGCGATAAAACCGCTCGAAGATGCGGGGCTGGTCCGCCGGAGCAATTCCGACCCCCGTATCTTTGACCGAGAGGACAACCCACGCCCCCTCTCGATGCGCGCGGATGGTGACCTGCCCGCCCGGTCGGTTGAATTTCACCGCATTGTCCACAAGATTGGTGAGAATTTGCTCCAGTCGTGAGACATCGGCGCGAACGAGGATATCGTCCGACACCTCATGAGTGAGGGTCACGCCCCGTTCCTCGGCAGCGGGCAGAAGGAGCGCCATGACATCCTCGACCACCGAGCGGAGATCAATGTCTTCCAGTTTGAGCGTCACAACCCCCGACTCGATCTCGGACAGATCGGTGATGTCGCGCACGAGCGCGTGCATCCGTTGAGCGTATTTATAAATGGCGTCGAGGAATCGGAGGCTATTCTCACGATCATCCAGGGCTCCCTGACGCAACGTTTCGGCATGGGCGAGAATTGCCGCCAGGGGCGTGCGCAGTTCATGCGAGATATTGGCGAAGAAGTCCCGACGGATGCGTTCCAACCGTTCCAGATGAGTGACTTCGACGAAAACGCCCAGAGCTGCCGACGGTCGGCGCCCGTCAGCTTCCAGAGGTGAGACGGTGAAACGAAAGCTGCGCCGCTCCCCGCTGAGAAGCTCGAACCGCCCCTCGACGGTCCGTCCCTCGCTGAGGACGTGATGAAAGGCTTCGTTGACCGTTCCGTCACGGGTCACATCCATGAGTCGCAGCGGGCGTCCGAGCGTCACCGGAAGGCTGAAGATATGTTCAGCGGCGCGATTGTGAAGCACCACTTCCATGCGCCGATCCACAATGACGATGGCTTCGGGGATGGCCGCGAGAACCGTTTGCAACAGATGATTCGTGCGTGCTGTGGTCTCGATGAGACGCTCCTGCTTGCGCAGAACATAATGGGCCGTCACCAGCGTCAGCGCCGTGACCGCGAGGGCCGACAGGAGGTGAGAGTGGACCGGCGTGATCGTGGGAAAGAGGAGCAGTTTGGCAACCTCAAAGCCACCGAAAAGGGCCGTCATCACCAGGGCCGTCAGCGTCGCCCGAAACCTCAGCCGCCGCGTGCGCGACAGAGGCGATGTCTCCCTTCCAGGAGAAGACAATGGGAGCGCGTCCCTCCACCAACGGATGGAGACGCTTTCCGCTTCAGCAGCGAGCGGACGCTCGCCGCCACTCCCTTGAGAGTATCCTTCCATCGTGCTCTCCCGCGAGAGCTGGTCTCACCGGCATCCGGCAGAGTGCAGAAACTCCTCGATTTGACGGCGAATGGCATCGCGGACGGAGCGAAATCGAGCGAGCTGCTCGTCGAGGGTTCCTTCGCCGGTGGCGGGATCGGGGAAACTCCAATGAAGTTGCACGCCCGCGTGAGGGAAAACCGGACAGGCTTCGCGGGCAGCATCGCACACGGTAATGACATAGTCAAAAGGCTCGCCCCAGAACGTCTCTACCGATTTCGAGCGGTGATGGGAAATATCCACCCCGACTTCTCGCATGACCTCAATCGCCATCGGGTGCACGCGCGAGGGATGTGTTCCCGCGCTCGAGACAAGGAACCGATCTCCCGCCAGATGTTCGAGCCAGCCTTCGGCCATCTGACTGCGGGCCGAGTTCCCGGTGCAGATAAACAGAACGCGCTTCATCACTCAGTGGACGGCTCGCTGTCCGGAGGTCGGAAGCGATAGCCAATGCCGATAACGGTTTCGATGTAGTCGCTGCGTCCGAGCTTGCGGCGAAGATTGCGAATGTGCACATCGAGCGTGCGGGAGTCGCCGTAGTATTGAAGTCCCCAGATCCGATCCAGCAGGTAATCCCGGGTGAGCGTGCGGCCCCGACTCTGCACGAGCAGCGACAGAAGGGCGAACTCCTTCCGGGTGAGCTTGACCTCTTCCCCGGCGACCTTCACCAGGAAATTCTTGTGATCAACATAGAGGACGCCATCATCATAGACCGAACTGCCAGCAGCGCCTTCGACCCGACGCAGCAACGCTTGAATGCGGGCTTCCAGTTCGCGCAGGCTGAAGGGTTTGG
>DATLZR010000023.1 GCA_035573895.1 Blastocatellia bacterium
GGCGGGCCGAAATCGCACGGTTCGATGTTCCATCGCGCCCCGGGATCAATTGGAGCATCATCTTATCCCTCGCGGGTCTGGCCGGGGGCGCGCATGACCGGGCACATGGGAATGCAACGGGTCACGGTGAGAAATTTGCGCGTCGTGCGCGTGGTGCCGGAGAAACATCTGTTGCTTGTGGCCGGGAGTGTTCCCGGTCCGCCCGGAGGCTATCTGTTGATCAGAAAGGCTCGGTGAGGTCAGACGCATCGGGACAGCGGGTGACACCGGGCCGTCCAGGAGAGATGCCATGCCAGTCGTGGAGGTGAAAAATCTCAAAGGCGAAGTCGTCGGAGAGCTGACGCTTTCGGACGAGGTCTTCGGTCGCCCATATCATCCGGCCGTCGTCTACGAGGCCGTCAGATGGTTCCAGGCCAAGCATCGAGCGGGCACCGCCGCTACCAAGACGCGGGGAGAAGTGTCCGGCTCGGGACGAAAACTCTGGCGGCAGAAGGGAACCGGGCGTGCGCGGGTCGGCTCGATCCGGTCGCCTCTGTGGCGACACGGGGGAACGATTCATGGTCCCGTGCCTCGGGATTACTCTTACGAGCTGCCAAAGAAAGTGCGACGTGCGGCGCTCGCCTCGGTCGTGTCGGAGCGATTGCGGGAAGGACATCTGATGGTCATTGATGCCTTCACGCTGGAGACGCATAAGACGAAGGCTCTGGCCGAAATCCTGGCTCGGCTCGGGCTGAACGGGCATCGGACCCTGATCGTGGATGATGATCGGGAGAATCGAAATCTGGCCCGGGCATCGAGAAATATTCCGACGGTCACGCGGGTGCCATCGTACGGGATCAACGTTTACGATGCCCTGGCTCACGAGGTGCTGGTTTTCTCCCGGGAGGCGATCCTCGCCTTCGAGAAGCGAATGAAGCGAGCCGATGGGGGACAGCCATGAAAACCATCTGGGACGTCATTAAATCTCCGGTCGTGACGGAGAAAGCACTGGAGCTGAAAGATGAGACGGTTGAGGCCGGACTCAAACAGGTCCTCGTGTTTAAGGTGGATCGCCGGGCGACGAAACCGGAGATTAAGCAGGCCGTCGAGACCCTCTTCAAAGTGAAGGTGGAGGAGGTGCGGGTGGCCAATTATCGCGGTAAGCGCGTCTTTCGCTTCGGTCGGTTGCGCGGGCAACGGGCGGCCTGGAAGAAAGCCTATGTGACGCTCAAGCCCGGACAGAAGATCACCGAGTACGCCGATCTTGTCTGAGCGAGGGAGGACCTACTATGGGGATCAAGACAGTCGCACCGGTCACATCGTCACGGCGATTTCAAACCTTCCTGACCAAGGAAGAGATCACGGCCGACAAGCCGTATAAGCCTCTGGTCGTTCCCAAGCGGCGGATTCACGGGCGCAATTGTCATGGGCACATCACCGTCCGCCATCGGGGCGGCGGGCACAAGCGGCTCTACCGCATCATTGACTTCAAGCGCGATAAGTTCGGGATTCCTGCCCGCGTGGCCACGATCGAGTATGATCCGAATCGGTCGGCGTTCATCGCGCTCCTTCACTATGCGGATGGAGAGAAGCGGTACATCCTCGCTCCTCACGGCCTGAAGGTGGGACAGACGGTGATGTCCGGACCGGACGCGGATATTCTGGTGGGAAACGCGCTGCCGCTCAAGAATATTCCCGTCGGGACGATGATTCACAACATCGAGTTGCGGCCGGGCAAAGGAGGTCAACTCGTTCGCAGTGCCGGAGCAGCAGCGCAACTTCTGGCCAAAGAGGATGATTATGCTCAGGTGCGGTTGCCGTCCTCGGAGATTCGGCGCATTCATATCAACTGTATGGCCACCATCGGTCAGGTGAGTAATCTCGATCATGAAAACGTCTCCATCGGCAAAGCCGGACGCAAGCGATGGCGGGGCATCCGTCCCACCGTCCGGGGAACGGCGATGAATCCCATTGATCACCCGCACGGAGGTGGCGAGGGGCGATCCAAGGGGAATCATCCCATGACTCCCTGGGGTCAACCCACGCTCGGCTACAAGACGCGACGGAATAAACTGACGAGCAAGTTCATCGTCCAGAGGAGGAAGTAAGCGATGGGGCGTTCGCTGAAAAAGGGGCCATTCGTTGACGCCCATTTGATGGAGAAGATCGAGCGGCTCAATCAAACGGGAGAGAGAAAAGTCATCAGGACCTGGTCGCGCCGCTCGACGATTACGCCGGAGATGGTCGGCCATACCATTGCCGTTCATAACGGGAAGAAGTTCATCCCCGTCTACATCACCGAGAACATGGTCGGGCACAAGCTGGGGGAATTTGCTCCTACGCGGACGTTCAAGGGCCATCCGGAGAAAACGGAGAAAACGGCCAAGCGGGCCAAAGTCTAGTCGAATGCGGGCAGCTTGAGGATGTGACGCTATGGAAGCCAGGGCCATTGGAAAATTCATTCCGGGCTCGCCGCAGAAGGCGCGGCTGGTCATTGATCAAATTCGCGGGCGCAGCGTGAATGAAGCGCGATCCATTTTGCTGTTTTCTCGAAAGCGGGCCGCACGAAAGATCCTGATGGTGCTTCAGTCGGCCATCGCTAATGCTCTGCGGCAGGCCGACGAAGCCAATATCGCCGTGGATGTGGATGAGCTGCGCATCAGCCAATGCTACGTCAATTCGGGGCCGACCAAACATCGGGCGGGATCTCGTCGCTACCGGGCCGCTCCGCGCGGGCGGGCCTATATGGAGCGGCGGCGAGCCAGTCATATCGTGATTGTCGTCTCCACCGAAAAACCAAAATCGTCTGAGTGAGGGAGGATTCGTCGTGGGGCAGAAGACGCATCCCTACGGATTTCGCCTCGGCTACATCCGGCCGTGGCATTCGACCTGGTTCCGCAAGCGGGACTACGGCAAAATCCTGCTGGAGGATCTCCGGCTCAAGTCGGATCTGAAAGCTCGATTTGCCGGAGCTGGCGTCTCCCATATTGATGTCGAGCGGGCGGCCAATAAGCTCAAGATCATCATTCATACGGCCCGTCCGGGGATCATCATCGGGCGAAAGGGAGCGGAAATCGAGAAGCTGCGCGGGGAGATCGCCGAGCGCACCAAGCTGGAGGTCTTGATCGCCATTCAGGAGGTCGAGCGGCCCGAGTTGAATGCCCAGCTTCAAGCGGAGAAGATCGCTCAGCAACTGGAGAAGCGGGTGGCCTTCCGACGAGCCATGCGCAAGGCGGTTGATGATGCCATGCGCTTCGGCGCTAAAGGGATCAAGGTGAGGGTATCGGGACGGCTCAACGGAGCGGAGATCGCCCGCTCGGAATGGTATCTCCAGGGACGATTGCCGTTGCAAACCCTGCGGGCCGACATTGATTATGGGTTCGCCGAGGCCTATACGACCTACGGCGTCATCGGCGTCAAGGTCTGGGTCTATCGGGGTGATATTCTCGATCCCCGCTCGGTGATGCTCAAGGGGACTCGTCCGGCGGCCGGACGTCGGGGATAAGCGGACAATCTCCATCCGTGCGGGAACTCAGGACGACGGCAAGGAGAAGGCACCATGTTGATGCCGAAGAAAGTCAAATATCGGAAACAACAGCGCGGGCGGATGAAAGGCGTGGCCACGCGCGGGGCGACGGTGGCCTTTGGGGAGTTCGGCCTGAAGGCGCTGGAACCGGCCTGGATCACCGACCGACAGATCGAGGCAGCTCGCGTGGCGATGACGCGGTTTGTCAAGCGGGGAGGGAAGATCTGGATCCGCATCTTCCCCGACAAGCCGGTGACGAAAAAGCCCCAGGAAACGCGCATGGGGAAGGGGAAAGGCTCGCCCGAATTCTGGGTGGCGGTGGTCAAGCCGGGACGCGTCCTTTTTGAGATCGAAGGCATCCCGGAGGAAACGGCCCGTCAGGCCATGCGGCTGGCGGCCTCGAAGCTTCCCATCCGAACCAAATTCGTCAGCCGGAAGCAACTGGAGGAGGTTCTCGCATGAAGACCGGGCAGTGGCGCGAGATGTCTGAGGAGGAACTGCGGGCGCAGGAGGCCACTCTCCGCGAGTCCATTTTTCGATTAAAATTTAAGCTGAGTTTGGGCGAGGTGGAGGCGCTCAAGAATCTTCGCCAGGCGAAGAAAGATCTGGCGCGGGTTCTGACCATTTTGCGCGAGCGACAGCGGAAAAATGTCGGGTGACGGGGGCCCGGAGGCGATATGGAGAGCGCAACACACACGGAGCAGAAGCGAGGCCGACGGCGGGAAGTCGTCGGTGTGGTGACCAGTGATAAGATGACCAAGACGGTCGTCGTCACGGTCGAGCGGCTCGTGCGACATCCGCGCTATGAGCGGGTGGTCAAGCGGCGGTCGAAGTTCATGGCTCATGATGAGCTGGGGGCGACGGTGGGCGATAAGGTCCGCCTCGTCGAGACCCGCCCCCTGTCGGCACGCAAGCGCTGGCGGGTGGCGGAGATCCTGCAACGCGCCGCCAAGCGGATCGTGGAACCCGAACCGGAAGTCCGGGAGGAGCTGCAAGGGTGAGGGCGAAAGAGACGGGAGGTCCTCCCTTCGCCCGGATCACGTCCGCTGCGCGTGAACCCGTCACCCTACGATCGCTCGGCTTGCGCCCGCCTGTGAGGAGGTGACAGACGTATGATTCAGATGCGAACGATGCTGGATGTGGCCGATAATTCCGGGGCCAAGCGGATTCAGTGCATCCTTCCCGTGGGCGGATCAACCGGCCCGGTGGCCACGCTGGGCGATGTCATCACGGCGACGGTGAAAGAAGCGGCTCCTGATTCGCCCGTCAAGAAAGGGCAGGTCGTTCGAGCCGTCATCGTGCGCACTCGCAAGGAGGTGCGCCGACGGGATGGGACCTACATCCGGTTTGACGATAACGCGGCCGTGCTCATTAAGCCCGACGGCGAGCCGATGGGCACGCGCGTTTTCGGACCGGTCGCCCGCGAACTGCGCGATAAAAAGTTCATGAAGATCGTCAGCCTGGCACCGGAGGTCATTTAGTCATGGCCAGCGTTCATGTCAAAAAGAACGATACGGTCGTCGTCCTGGCCGGGAGCAATACCAAAGAGCGGGAGGCCTCCGGACGCATCACGCTCAAACGCGCGCGGGTGCTGGAGGTCAAACCGCGCGAGGGGAAAGTCCTGGTCGAGGGAATGAGGAAAATTAAGCGCCATGTGCGGCCCAACACGCGCCGGGGCATCGGCGGGGGGATCATCGAGCGGGAGGCTTATATTGACATCTCCAACGTGATGGTCGTGTGTCCGGCCTGCCTGCGACCGACGCGCATCCGGCGCGAAGTCGGCGTGGACGGGCGCAAGACGCGCATCTGTAAAAAATGCGGAGGCATCATTGATAAATAGCAGCACGAGCGGCCCGTCGCCCCTGCAGGAGACGGGCCGGGACGAGTAGGGCGTATGGTTGCGAAACCAGCAAAATACATGCCACGACTCTTGAAACGCTATCGGGAGGCGGTTGTCCCGACGATGATCCGGGAGTTCGGCTATAAGAATCCGATGGCCGTTCCCCGGCTGGAGAAAATTGTCGTCAACATGGGGCTGGGAGAAGCGATTCAGAACCCCAAGGCACTCGATCGGGCGACCGAAGAGCTGGCGGCCATCACCGGTCAACGTCCGGTGATCACGCGGGCCAAGAAGTCCATCGCGGCATTCAAGCTGCGAAAGGGGATGCCCATTGGGGCCATGGTCACGCTGCGGGGCGCACGCATGTACGAGTTTCTCGACCGCCTCATCAATATCGCTTTGCCGCGCGTGCGCGACTTTCGGGGCCTCTCGCCGAAATCGTTCGATGGCCGGGGCAATTATACCATCGGGTTGCGCGATCAGTTGGTCTTTCCCGAAGTTGACTTCAATAAGGTGGATAAGGCGAGGGGAATGAACATCTGCATCACAACGACGGCCCGGACCGATGAGGAGGCGCGGGCCCTGCTCAGCTTGCTGGGCGTGCCCTTCCGCACGGGGGCGTGAGGGAGAGGACGATATGGCGCGAAAGAGTCTTTTCGCTAAGATGGTCAAGAAACCGAAGTTCAAGGTGCGCTACCGCAATCGCTGCCGCCGCTGCGGACGTGGCCGGGGCTATTTTCGCAAGTTCATGCTGTGCCGATTGTGCTTTCGTCAACTGGCTCTGGAGGGACATATTCCGGGCGTGGTCAAAGCGAGCTGGTAACCAACCGAGCGCGGTGATGATCACCGCAAGCTCGTCAGCGGAGTGAGACGGAGTATGATGACTGATCCAATCGCCGATATGCTGGCGCGCATGAAGAATGCGCTGCGGGCGGGGCATCAACGAGTGGATGTGCCGGCCTCGAAGATCAAAGCGGAGATCGCCCGCATCCTGAAAGAGGAAGGATACATCGTCAATTACAAGCCGGTCGTGGAAGGGAACAAGAAAATCCTGCGCATCTACTTGAAATATGGCGACGGAGGCGAGCAGGTCATCACCAACCTGGAGCGCGTCTCCCGCCCCGGTCGCCGCATTTATGTCAAGGCCAGCGAAATCCCACGAGTTCGGGGCGGACTGGGCATTGCGATCCTGAGCACCTCGCAGGGACTCATGACGGGACAGTCGGCGCGGCGAAAGAATCTTGGAGGAGAAGTGCTCTGTTATGTCTATTAGCCGGTCGGACGGAATGTTCGTCTCCGGTGCCGACCCGAGCCGGCCGTGACGATAAAGGGGCAGGAGAAGGAAGCCATGTCACGCATTGGGAGAAAACCGATTCCGATCCCCAAGGGGGTCAGTGTGGCCATCAAAGCGGATCATCTTGAGGTGACCGGACCCAAGGGGATGCTCCGCACACCCGTGCCGCCAGGCATCACCTTTCATATCGAAGATAATGTGTTGAAGGCGGAGCGAGCCAGCGATGACCAGAAGGCTCTCCACGGCCTGGCGCGGGCGCTCGCCGCGAACGCCATCCGGGGAGTCACGGAGGGATTCAGCCGCGAGCTGGACGTCGTCGGTGTCGGATACAAGGCCGAAGTGCAGGGGCGTCGCGTGATCTTCACGCTCGGCTATTCACATCCGATTGAATTTCCCCTGCCCGACGGCATCAGCGTGAGCATCGAGAGGAAGAATAAGCCGATTCCGCAGTATCAGATGTCGCTCATCGTCTCCGGCACCGATAAACAGATGGTCGGGCAGGTGGCCGCCAATATCCGGAGCTTGCGGCGGCCTGATGCGTACAAGGGCAAGGGCATTCGCTACGCCGACGAGGTGTTGCGACTCAAGCCGGGCAAGACCGGCAAGTAAGCGCATCTCGGACTCTCTGAGGGAGTGAAGGTATGGCACGCAAATCACGCGCTGAGATCCGGCGGGCTGTTCACGCGCGCATCCGGAAACGGATTCGCGGGACGGCTGCCCGTCCACGCCTTTCGGTCTACCGGAGCCTGCGGCACATCTACGCTCAGATCATTGACGATGAGAAAGGGGTGACGCTGGCCGCTGCCTCGACGCTCGACCGGGCCTTCTCCGGCGGCAACGGCAAACGGTACGGAGGAAACCAGGCGGCGGCGCGGGAGGTCGGCAAGCTCATCGCCGCACGGGCTCTGGAAAAGGGGATCACCCGCGTCGTCTTCGACCGGGGAGGCTTCCGCTATCACGGGTGCGTCCGTGCGCTGGCCGACGCCGCCCGCGAAGCCGGCTTGCAGTTTTAACCGTATTGGAGGGAGCGGTTAAAGGATACGTCTATGGGAGCAGCCAAGCGAGAAATCATTTCGCCCGAAGGGCTCGATTTGAAGGAGTACGTCGTTTCCATCAATCGTGTCACGAAGGTCGTCAAAGGAGGCAAGAACCTCTCCTTCAGCGCCCTGGTTGTCGTCGGTAACCAGAATGGAATCGTAGGATTCGGATTGGGCAAGGCGCGCGAGGTCCCGATGGCGATCAAAAAGGGAGTCGAGGCCGCTAAGAAAAACCTCCGGCGGATTCCCCTGAAAGGAACGACGCTTCCCCATCCTGTTGTCGGACACTTCGGGTCGGGACGCGTCGTCCTCAAGCCCGCTGCCGAGGGAACCGGAGTCATTGCGGGAGGAGCCGTGCGAGCGATCATGCAAGCTGCTGGAGTCCAGAATGTCCTGACCAAATCCATCGGCTCGAATAATCCCCATAACGTGGTGCGGGCGACCTTCGATGGCTTGAGCCAGCTCCGAAGTCCGGAGGAGGTGGCTCGGCTGCGGGGCAAGGATGTTCACGAGCTGTAGCGGAGGCTCGGCACAATGGTCGAGAAAACATCGGTGAAAACCATCAAAATCCAGTACTATCGCAGCATGATCGGTCATCCGGAGAAGCACAAGGTGATCGTGCGCAGCCTCGGCTTGACCAAACTCAATCAGGTGGTCGAGCGTCCGGATACGCCGGCCATTCGCGGGATGGTGGCGAAAATTCCTCATCTGGTGAGGATCCTGGAGGAGGAGCCGACGGCCTCTTCACCCCGGGGCTGAGCGTACGGTATTTTTGCTGAGGTGATTCTATGGCGATCGGACTTCATAACCTCGTTGTTCCGCCGGGAGCGCGACATCGTCCCAAGCGCGTCGGGCGCGGCCCCGGTTCCGGTCACGGGAAGACGGCGACGCGAGGACATAAAGGGCAAAAGTCACGCTCCGGCTATTCGCGGAAGCTGGGATTTGAAGGCGGACAGATGCCCGTCCAGCGGCGTCTGCCCAAGCGAGGATTCACTCATGCCTTCAAGAAAGAGTGGGCGGAGGTCAATCTGGATGTCCTCCAGGCGCGCTTTTCGGCGGGCGAGGAGGTGACTCCCTCGATCTTACGGGAACGAGGGATCGTGAAAAATCTTCGTGACGGTGTGGTGATTCTCGGTCGGGGTGAACTGACCAAACCGCTCACGGTCGTTGCCCATCGCTTCAGCGCATCGGCTCGGGAGAAAATTCTGGCGGCCGGAGGGCAGGTCCGCCTCGTCGAACACCTTGGCTAGGGCAGGGATGGCGGCCTGAAGAGGTACCCTCCGCAGGAGGCAAAGATATGCTGGCCAATCTCGTCAAAACCTTCCGGAATGTGTTCATCATCCCCGACCTGCGCAGCCGATTGCTCTACACGCTCGGCATGCTCGTGGTCTACCGCGCCGGCGCGGTGATTCAGACTCCGGGGATCAACCGCGAGGTGCTCGACCGACTCTGGCGGGACGTGGCCTCCAATCTCCTGGGCGTGCTCGATCTGTTCACCGGCGGTAACCTTCGCGTCGTTTCCATCTTCGCCCTGGGCATTACACCTTACATCACGGCGTCCATCATCCTCCAGCTCATGACGGTCGTCTCCGAACGGGTGAAGAAGATCCACGAAGAGGGAGAACTCGGACGGCGCAAGATCAATCAGTGGACGCGCTATGTGACCGTCTTGCTCTGCTTCATCCAGTCCACCGGCATCGCCTACTGGCTGACGCAGCAACCCGATCTGGTGACGGGAATTGATCGGAAATGGTTCATCCCGATGGCGGCGTTGACCTGGACGACGGGAACGATTTTCGTCATGTGGATTGGGGAGCAGATCACCGAGCGCGGCGTCGGCAATGGGATTTCGCTGATCATTTTCGCCGGGATCGTCATCGGTCTGCCGCGGGCGCTCGGCCAGATATGGGATCGGGTGAGCCGGGCTGATCCGCTGACCGTCCTGGGCATTCTCATCATGCTGGTGGTTGGCGTCCTCATCATCGCCGCCGTCGTGTTCATCGAGCGCGGCCAGAGAAAAATCCCCATCAGCTATGCCCGACGGGTGGTGGGCCAGCGCGTGCTGGGCGGCCAGATGACGCATCTGCCCCTGCGCGTCAATATGGGTGGGGTCATCCCCGTCATCTTCGCCGTCTCGATTCTCTCGTTCCCTCAAACGATCGCCCAGTTCACCAACTGGATGTGGCTGCAAAACTTCGTCCAGAACTTCAATCGCGGAGGACATCCGCTCTACGATCTGATCTTCGTCATCGCCATCATCTTTTTCTCGTTCTTTTACGTCTCGATCATCTTCAACACCGATGAGGTGGCGGAGAACTTGCGCAAGCACGGGGGATTTATTCCGGGGATTCGACCGGGCAAGCGCACCTCGGAATATCTCAACGAGATCCTCACGCGGCTGACGACGGTGGGAGGGCTGTATCTGGCGATCATCTGTCTCATCCCCCAGGTGATCCTCACCGGCTTCAAGGTTCAGGAGATTCCCTGGATTGGTCCCTGGCTCTCGAACGTGCTGGCCAATACGCCGGGGCTCAGTTGGATTCAGGATGGACTGGGGTTCCAGTTTTATTTCGGAGGAACATCGCTGTTGATCGTCGTGGGCGTGGCCATGGATACAATTGCCCAGATCGAATCACAACTGGTGATGCGCCACTATGATGGATTTCTTGGTCGCGGGCGTCGTCTGCGGGGTCGGCGCATCGGCTAGCGCATCGGTTGTCGCTGGAGGAGATCGTTGGTCTCCCCCTTTGTCGAACCCGACCGAGAAGGGACCTGACGCGAGCGGAGCCGACGGTGGGAACAATCCTCATCCTGATGGGAGCACCGGGAGCCGGAAAGGGAACGCAAGCCCAGCGGATTTCCGAACGATTCGGCTGGCCGCAGATTTCCACCGGCGACATCTTGCGTGAAATGGCCGAGACGGACACCGAGCTGGGCCGCCGCATTCGGGAAACGCTGAAGGCCGGTCACCTGGTCAGCGATGACATCGTCGGCGCTATCATCCGTGAGCGAACGGCTCAGGACGATTGCCGTCGCGGCTATATTCTCGATGGATATCCTCGCACGGAAGCTCAAGCGCGCCTGCTCGACGAGATCATTCACGAGCAGAAGAAAAAGCTGCTGGTGATTCACATCGTCATTCAGCGAGAATCTCTGGTGAAGCGTCTGTCGGGACGGCGCACCTGTCCCCGGTGTCACGAGATTTACAATCTCTACTTGAAGCCCCCCCGGGAGGATGAACTGTGTGATCGCTGTCGCCTACCGCTGGTGCAGCGGGCCGATGATGTTCCCGAAGCGGTGGCCGAACGATACGACGTCTACCAGCAGAAGACCGCGCCTCTGCTCGAATATTACCGGGCGCGGGGAAACGTCTACGAGGTGGATGGGGAGCGCCCGATCGAGGAAGTATTTCAGGAGATTGTGACGATTCTGGAGGCCCATCGTGCGCGGTGCTCCTCCAACTGCAGCCAGGAGAGTCTCTCGGTATGATCATCTGTCGCTCACCCGCAGAAATCGAGAAGATTCGCCGGGCCGGGCGGATCGTGGCCGAGGTCTTGAGGGACCTGAAGGAGATGGCCCAGCCGGGCATCACCACCCGCGAGCTGGATCGTTACGCGGAGGCGAAAATTCGCGCGGCCGGAGCGGTGCCGACGTTCAAAGGCTATCGCGGCTTTCCCGCCTCCATCTGCACCTCGATTAACGATGAGGTCGTGCACGGCATTCCCTCCCATCGCAAACTGCGGTCGGGGGATATTCTTGGCATTGACTGCGGGGCCACGCTCGACGGGTACGTGGGAGACGCCGCCGTGACGATTCCCATCGGGGATGTCTCCGAGGAGCTGCAGCGGCTGATTCGCGTGGCCGAAGAAGCTCTCTATCGAGCGATCGCTCAGGCGCGTGTGGGCAACCGGCTGTACGACATTTCCTACGCCGTCCAGTCCTACGCCGAGGCGCATGGCTACTCCGTCGTGCGGGATTTTTGCGGCCATGGCGTGGGACGACAGATGCACGAAGACCCCCAGGTGCCGAATTTCGGCAGGCCGGGAACCGGCCCGAAACTGCGCGCGGGCATGGTCCTGGCGATTGAACCGATGCTGACGATGGGCACTCACGAAGTGGAGATCGCCGAGGATGGGTGGACGGTTCTCACCCGCGATCGCCGACCCTCGGCTCACTTCGAGCACACGGTGGCGATCACCGAAAACGGGCCGGTCATTTTGACGACCCTCAATGACACGCATCTGGCGGTGTAGGGCGATGATGGGGTGCGGGTCTTCGCCGATCTTTACCGGTAAGACGGTCTGTGCTATATTTGCCGACTTGCATTTTCTGTCAGGTTGTGACCGGAAGGTGTCACCATCTCGTAGGGACGCACGTCGCTCCGGCCGGAGCGGAAGGCACGGACCCGGAAAATCACCGACCGTGGCTGAGCCGATGTGCGTCGGAGGTGAGCGATGAAGGTCAGAGCATCCGTCAAACGCATGTGTGAACATTGTCGGATCATCCGACGCAAAGGAGTCGTGCGGGTGATCTGCAAGAATCCGAAGCACAAACAGCGTCAGGGATAGAGGCACTATGGCACGCATTGCGGGAGTTGATATACCGCCAAATAAACGGGTTCTCATCGGGCTCACGTATATCTTCGGCATCGGACGCTCGCGTTCGGCGAGCATCCTGGCCCGCGCCGGCGTTGATCCCAATCGGAAAGTCCGCGATCTGACCGATGACGAAATCACCCGAATTCGTCAGATCATTGATCAGGAGGGGAATATCGAGGGCGATCTGCGGAAGCGGATTCAGATGGACATTCGGCGGCTCATCGAGATCGGGTGCTATCGCGGATTGCGTCATCGTCGCGGGCTGCCGGTGCGAGGACAGCGCACCCACACCAATGCCCGTACGCGAAAGGGACCGCGTCGCGCGACGGTGCCGAAGAAGAAAGCCCCCGGGAAGAAATAACTCTCGAGGCGCGCGTGCCGATCACCCGGCGAGCGCGAGGAGTTCGCCCGGGATCGTCGCGTGCACGCTGATGCAGGAGGAAAGACGAGCATGGCACGAGCAACACGACGGCGAACGGCAAAGAAACGCGAGCGCAAGATCGTCCCGCACGGTATCGTTCATATCCAGTCCACGTTCAACAACACGGTGGTGACGGTCACCGATCCGGAGGGAAATACGCTCGTGTGGGCCAGCGGAGGTACGCTCGGTTTCAAAGGGTCGCGCAAGGGAACCCCTTTCGCCGCGCAGCAAGCCGCTCTGCGGGCGGCGACGCTGGCGCGCGAGCAATGCGGCATGCGCAGTTGTGAAGTCTGGATCAAGGGACCGGGGTCCGGTCGAGAGTCCGCCATTCGCGCTGTTCATTCGGCGGGCCTCGACATCAAGGTCATTCGAGATGTCACACCGATCCCGCATAACGGATGTCGCCCGCCCAAGCGACGGCGCGTCTAAACGGCCCCACGGGAGAGCGGCGACGGTCTCGACAGCCTCGCGGCGATCCTGCTGGGTGGCTTTTGAAACGAAGGGGAGTCTATGGCACGATATACCGGAGCTGTGTGTCGGCTGTGCCGACGCGAAGGGACAAAGCTCTTTTTGAAAGGCGATCGTTGCTTCAAGCCCTCTTGCGCCATTGATAAACGGGGAGCGTTCCCCCCGGGGCAGCATGGTCGAGAAGCGCGTCGCACCAAGCTCGTTGGCTATGGGGAACAGCTTCGAGAGAAGCAAAAAGTCCGTCGCATGTACGGTCTGCTGGAGCGTCAGTTCGCTCTCGCCTTTGAGGAAGCGGCTCGGCGCAAGGGTGTCACCGGCGAGGCCCTGCTGACGCTGCTGGAGCGGCGCCTGGACAATGTCGTCTATCGCCTCGGCTTTGCCATGTCTCGAGCGCAAGCCCGCCAGTTGGTGAGTCACGGTCACATCCTGGTCAAACGGGGGGAGAGCGAGCGCCGCGTGAACATTCCCTCATTCCTCGTGCGCCGGGGAGACGAAATTTCCGTCGCCCCCGCCATGCGCTCTAATGTTCACGTTCAGGAAGCCATTCGCACGGCGGTGGGACGAACCGGTCGCCCGGCCTGGCTGGAACTGGTGGATAGTGAAAATTGCCGGGGACGGGTCGTCGCTCTGCCCACCCGCAGCGATATTCCTTACGACATCCGAGAACAATTGATCGTTGAATTGTATTCGAAGTAGGAGCGATGAGCATGCAATATTGGGTTGGATTCCAACGACCGAAACGGTTGGCCTGCGATCTGGAGACTCTCACCGATCGCTACGGAAAATTCTATGCCCAGCCGTTTGAGCGCGGGTTTGGTACCACCATCGGCAATAGTCTTCGTCGAGCCCTCCTCTCGGCGATTGAAGGAGCGGCCATCACGGCCGTGCGGATCGAAGGGGTGCTCCATGAGTTCTCTCCCATTCCCGGCGTGGTGGAGGACGCCACCGATGTCATTCTCAATCTCAAGCGCATTCCCTTCAAGATGCATGTGCCGGGGCCGAAGACTCTGCGGCTGAGCAAAGAAGGTCCGGCGGAAGTCTACTCGCGGGACATCGAAGTGGATAGCGAGGTCGAGATCCTCGAACCCGACCTCTACATCGCTACCATCGCCGAGGGCGGATCGCTCAATATTGAAATGCGTCTCAAATGGGGACGCGGCTATGTCCCCGCCGAGCGAAATTTCGACGATGATCTGCCGGTGGGATACATCCCGGTGGATTCAGTTCACTCGCCCGTGCGAAAGGTCAACATGACCGTCGAACCGGCTCGCATCGGACAAGTGACCGAGTATGACAAGCTCACGCTGGAGGTCTGGACGACCGGAGCAATTAAGCCGGCCGATGCGGTGGGCCTGGCGGCCAAGCTCGTGAAAGATCACCTGTCCATCTTCATCAATTTCGAGGAGGAGGAGGTCGAGGAGGTCATCTCGGAGGTTCCCGAGCCCCCACGACCGGTTCTCGACGAATACTTGAACCGACCGGTTGATGAACTGGAGCTGTCCGTGCGCGCCTTCAATTGCTTGAAGAATGCGGGAATCGTCACCATTCGGGATCTCGTCCAGCGCACCGAGTCCGAGATGCTCAAGATGAAGAATTTCGGTCGCAAATCGCTCAACGAGGTGAAGGAAGTCCTCGCCAGCATGGGCCTTTCCTTCGGCATGAAGTTCGATGAGACGGGACAGGTGATCAAGTGAGCACACCGGCGCTGTGAGGGCTGGAGGGATTCCGTCAGCTCGTGAAAGGGGAGAGTTCCTATGCGTCATCGGGTTGATCATCGGAAATTACGACGGACGCGAGAGCACCGGGAGGCGCTTCTGCGCAATTTGTGCACCTCGCTCATCAACGAAGGGCGCGTGGTCACCACGCTCGCCAAAGCCAAAGAGTTACGCCGATTCGCCGAACGCGCCATCACCCTCGCCCGACAGGGAACCGTGGCGGAGTCGCCCGTCACCACTTTGAATTGCTGGCGTCGCGCCGCCCGCTACGTCATGGGCGGACACTCGCAGGTTCGCTTCCGCGCCTACAAGAAGCAACCGGTGCGAACCGTGGAGCGAACAGCGGGCGTGCGGGCGCTCAAGAAGCTCTTCGAGGAGCTGGGACCGAAGTACCGCGACCGGGCCGGCGGCTATACGCGAATCGTAAAACTCGGCTGGCGAAAAGGCGATGGAGCCCCTCTGGCGCTCGTCGAGCTCGTGACCGAAGAGCAAAAGAAGAGCTGATAACACGGGATGTCTTTCATCGGGCCCCAACGTCATCGGCAACATGACGCTTGGGGCTTTCGCGTCTATGAACTATCGCCAGCGACAGCAGCGCCTGGAGCAGCCCATCCGGGAGCACCGCCTGGACGGTCTGCTCATTACGCATCTGCCCAATATCCGCTACCTGACGGGGTTCACCGGCAGTATGGCCATGGTCTTGCTGCTTCCGGACGAGGTCCTCTTCCTCACCGACCGTCGCTACACCCTCCAGGCGTCTGAACAGGTTCAAGCCACCATCATCCCCTCCGAGATCACCTACGAGCAAACGCTCCTTGAGACCATTCGCCAGCGCCGAATTCGTCGTCTGGGATTTGAAGCCTCCCGCATGAATGTGAAGATGCATCGGGCTCTCAGCGAAAGCCTGGGATCAGAATGTGAGCTTGTGCCGACGGACGGTCTGGTCGAAGCGCTCCGGCTCATCAAGGATGACGAGGAAATCGCCGCCCTCCAGCGAGCCATCGAGCTGACCTCGGCGGTGTTCGCCGACATTTTGCCGGAGATCAAGCCAGGCGTGCGAGAGCGCGATCTGGCCGTCGAGCTGGAGTACCGCCTGCGTCGTGCCGGTGCGGAGCGGCTGGCGTTCGACACCATTGTGGCTTCCGGCGCGCGAGCGGCATTGCCGCATGGCATCGCATCGGACAAGAGAATCGGATATAATGAGCTTGTCGTTTTTGACTTCGGCATCATCGTGGATGGATATGCGAGCGATATGACGCGCACGGTCTATCTGGGAACACCCGACGCGCGCGTGCGGGAGATTTATCGTATCGTGCTGGAGGCGCAACAACACTGCGAGGAGAACATGCGAGCCGGAATGACAGCCCGGGACATTGACGCCCTCACCCGCGAACCGATCACCCGAGCCGGATATGGCGACTACTACGGGCATTCCACCGGTCACGGGATCGGCCTGGAAGTTCACGAAGCGCCTCGGCTGGCCCGCACCAATGACGCTGTTGTTCCCGCTCGGGCGACGGTGACCGTCGAGCCCGGTATTTACCTGCCGGAGTGGGGCGGCGTGCGCATCGAAGATGTCGTCGTCGTGGAGGCCGAAGGGTGTCGCGTGCTCACCCCCGCTCCCAAGGAGCTTTTAGCGCTCTGATCATGAACCTGAAAGAACTCAAAGAACTGATCAAACTGGTCGATCAGAAACAGTTTGCCGAGTTCGAGCTGGAGCAGCCCGACTTCAAACTACGGATCAAACGCAATACTCCCGTTGTCGTCCAACCGACGAGCAATTCAACATCGCCTGCTCCGACTCCTCTGCCCGGCGGCGTCCCGCCCGCGATGTCCGTGGCGCCACCCCCGGTTGTGCCCCCGCCGGCCGTGGCGGTGACACCGGCTCCGGCGGCGGCACCGGAGGAGGCCTTGCACCTGATCGTCTCGCCCATTGTCGGGACGTTTTATCGCGCTCCCAGCCCGACCGCCGATCCTTATGTCGAGATCGGCGATCGGGTCGAGCCGGGAACTGTCCTCTGTTTGATCGAAGCCATGAAGCTCATGAACGAAATCACCTCCGACGTGGCGGGCGAAGTGGTGAAGATTTTCGTGGAAAACGGGCAGGCGGTGGAGTACGGTCAGCCGCTCTTCGGCATTCGCGTGTCCTGACGCCATGAGATGATCGGTACGTAACGGCGTTGGAGGACGCTCTGTTATCATCGAGTCACGATGTTTCGCAAAGTTCTCATCGCTAATCGAGGAGAGATTGCCTGTCGCATCATCTGGGCCTGTCGGGAGCTGGGCATCAAAACCGTCGCCGTTTTCTCTGAGGCCGACCGCGAAGCCCTTCACGTCCAGTTGGCCGATCAAGCGGTCTGCATCGGACCTCCTCCTCCGGCCAAAAGCTATCTGAACATTCCCGCCGTCATCAGTGCGGCGGAGATCACCGATGCCGATGCCATCCATCCGGGCTACGGCTTCCTGTCCGAAAGCGGCTACTTCGCCGAAGTGTGCGAGGCCTGCAAGATCAAGTTCATCGGTCCCTCATCCAGCATCATCAAGCTCATGGGCGATAAAGTGCGCGCCCGCGAGACGATGAAAGCGCTGGGCGTCCCCACCGTGCCGGGAAGCGATGGCGTTGTCCGATCAGCCGAAGAAGCGCGCGCCATCATCGAACGCATCGGCCTGCCGGTGATTTTCAAGGCGGCTGCCGGAGGCGGTGGACGCGGCATGAGGATCGTGCGCTCTCTGGACGAAGTCTCCAGCGCCTTTAATACCGCCCGGAGCGAGGCGGAAGCGGCCTTCAAAAGCGGCGACATCTACATCGAGAAATACATCGAACGCCCTCGACATATCGAGATCCAGATTCTCGGCGATGAACATGGCAACGTCGTGCATCTCGGCGAGAGGGAGTGTTCGATCCAGCGGCGCTACCAGAAGCTGATCGAAGAGTCTCCATCGGTGGCCCTCACGCCACGACTGCGGGCGGAGATGGGACGGCTGGCCGTCCAGGCGGCCCGCGAGATCGGCTATACCAGCGCCGGGACGATGGAGTTCCTCTTCGATGGCGAGAACTTCTACTTCATGGAGATGAACACCCGCATTCAGGTCGAACATCCGGTGACCGAGACGATCACCAACGTTGATCTGGTCCGCGAGCAAATCCTCATCGCCGCCGGCGAGCGTCTCAGTTTCACGCAGGAGGAGATCGTCTTCTCCGGTCATGCCTTCGAGTGCCGTATTAATGCCGAAGATCCCGAGACGTTCGCTCCCTCGCCGGGAACGATCACGGCCATCACTATTCCCGGCGGGCCTGGGGTCCGAGTGGATACGGCGATTTATCCCGGCTACACCGTGCCCCCGTACTACGATTCGCTCATCGCCAAACTGATTGTGCGCGATCGCACGCGCGAGCGGGCGATCGCCAAAATGCGACGGGCTCTCGATGGATTCATCATCGAAGGGATCAAGACATCCATCCCCATGCACCTGGCGATTTTTGAGGATCCCGATTTCATCAGCGGCAACATCTCCACTCACTTCATCGAACAGTGGCTGCGGAAACGGGCGGCGGCTCAGACAGTTGAATCCGTGGGCGTGAGCTAAAGGGCGCTCTCCCGGTTGCGGTCCCCGGCCACCCTGCAACGATGAGGAAACTCGCGCTGCCTTTGGGGACTTGCTCATAGAAGCGACACGTCCCCTCCGTCCGGATGCGTCGCGCCGCTGCAGGACGTGCCCGCCCGCCTTCGGAGCAGGGGAAGCGGGTCACCTCTCTTGAGCAAAGAGAGGAGACCATAACCTGCCGTCTTGGTGAACGACGAATAGGATTAATCCGATGACGGGTACACGAGTTCCATTGACCACGAAGGGACGAAACTTCCATCCACGAACGGCCTGTTGACACGCGCTCAAGAGGAGTTCATCTCCGGACGCTGGAACGACTTGTGTTACTTCGCCCGATTCGTTGATCGTCACTCTTAAAAGGGCTTGAGCTGTTGAAGTACTCCTCGGGACCTCCGGCTTCTGGAAACTGAGGAGATGCGAAGCAAGCCCCTTGTGCGTGGCGATATACTGACCGTTATGAGCGTTGATCACATCCGGACCCTCTCCCGTCTGGTTTCGGTGGGGAAATTGCAACCGATTCAGGAGGCTTGCCCCGTTGTGAACCTCCTCCGTCAAGACCAATCCATTGTGAACCATGAGGCTCGTCATCGGTCTGGCGGTCACGATGGTGCCACGATTTCCATCAATCGTTACTTCCGTTCGAGCCGGCACTGTCAGATAGATCATTACACTTCCATTGGCTTCCGAGAGCCCAG
>DATLZR010000024.1 GCA_035573895.1 Blastocatellia bacterium
ACTGGCAATGCGAAATGACTCGACCAAAGTCACGCCCCCTTGTAGCAGCGTGGCGAGGCTTCGCGCCAGTTGCGTCACGGCCAGATCACGGATGATGGGTCCGACGATGGGAATGCGCAGCAGCAGTCCGTCAACAGTTAATCGCCCTCGCGGCGTTCGCCGCCAGGCCGCCACGCCCAAAACTCCGCCGATGAGCGACGGCAGAAGCCAGGGGAGACTCTCTTTGATCGCGTGACTGATCGAGAGGACCACTTGTGTGATGACCGGTAGCTCGCGACCGAAGTCTTCGTACAGTAGCGACACCCGGGGAATGACAAAACCCGTCATCACCGACACCAGACCGATGAGCACTATCAGCAAGAAGATCGGATACGTAGCTGCGGACCGAATCTTCCGTTTGACGGTCACCATCTGTTTGGTGTAGGCGATGTAACGGAGCAGGACCTCATCGAGATTTCCCGCCTTCTCTCCAGCCGTAACCGACGCCACGTACAATGGCGGGAAGAGACCCCCATGCGCGGCGAACGCTTGCGACAGGGGCGTTCCCTCCCGGATGCGTTCTTCGATATCCTGAAGGACGGACCGCAGCACGGCATTCTTTTGCCGTCGCGTGAGAAGCGTGATCGCCTGGAGAATTGGCAGGCCGGCGCGAACGAGCGCCGCCAGTTGTTGATTGAAGTGGAGAAAATCCTCGATCTTCAGCGTCCGGAGTCGAGGACGAAAGTTTAGCGTCAGGCCCCCTTCCCGCTTGAGGGCGAAGACGTGATACCCCTCGCGCTCCAACCGATGACGCGCATCGTCCTCGGCGATCGCTTCAATTCGCCGGGTGACGATCTCCCCACCAGTTGTACCCACACGACAGATATACACAGCCATGGCCAATCACCGACGAGGATCGGGAAATGGTGTGTTTCGTTGGCCCGGTAACGGTCGCTGCTCGCGCTGGGGGCCCGACTGGCCGGGAACGGCTCGGATGCGCCCTCGCGTCGGCATCGCTTCGGCCAGACGACGCAACGGATCGCTCGGATACATTACCGGACTGAGCAGCGCCTTGACACGCGCCTCTCCCACAGCCGCTGGCAGCAGCGGATCCGGTATGAACACAAACGCCCAATCCCGGTAGGACTCCAGGTCATAGAAGACACGAACGGTTTTTTTCTCGCTCTTGCTGACAACCCCAATGACAGGCCCGGTGGCCTCTCCCTCCGCATCAGATTCCACCGATTGAGCAAGAAGGTCAAAATCGGTCTCCGCCTCCGACTGGGGGGGTGGCTGAGGCGAGACGGTTCTCGGCCCTGATTGAGGCGACCGCGGGTTCATCGTCCTGGGCGACGGGCGGCCCGGTAAAGTGATCTGCCCGCCGCGCGTGAGAAACTGCAGCAGCACCGGATTGGGCGGCTGTCCGACGCTCTTCAAATACGCTTGAACAAATCGTCGAACGGCCGGGTCTCCCGGACGCAGAACCGCCCAGGGTTCATTGGTCAATGGATCAGTAAGCGCTGATGGTCTGACAAAGCGCAATCGCCGTCCGCCTCGCATCATAATTCCCTCGGCCAGCTCCTCCAGCGACATAGGATACCGATTGGTCGCCCGATAAAAGCGCTCCAATCCATCAACGATTTGCTGGCCGCGAAACAGCATCTCTTCCTCTCGCTCCCGTTGCAGGTCTCGCACAAGATCGGGAATAGCGGCTGAGGCAACAACGAGAGCCACCGTCAGGGCTGCCACCACCGCAATGAGGATAGAGCCATTGGACCGTCGTCGCTCCGGAAGGCGACCATACCCCCACAGGCGTCCGCCGCGTGTGGGTTCGCCGTCGAATCTCACGCCACCTCTCCTCTGCCCCAAGATTACTCCCCTCATGGTCATTCTCTTGGTCGGTTCCTCATCCGCTGAAACTGCTCCTGCTGGAGCAACTGTTGTTGGAGGAGCTGCTGCTGAAGCTGCTGTCGCTGCCAGGGTTGAAGTCGTTGCTGCAGCAGTTGCTGCCGCAGCGGGGTTGCCTGCGGAGTCATGCCCGGCTGTTGTTGCTGAAGCTGCTGTTGAAGCTGTTGTTGCAGTAGGAGCTGCTGTTGCATCTGCTGCTGCATCTCCATCTGCTGCTGGAGTTGCTCCTGCAACATCTCCTGCTGTCGGAGCAGCTCCTCCTCGTCGTTGGTCATCTCCTCATCCTGCTGGGGTCGGAAGACACGAGGACGGTTCCCTCGCCCCCGCTCAACCGGCGATGTGGGACTCGATTGGCTCGATGCCGTCTGCCCCAAATCCATGTCCAGCCGATGATCCACCTTGATCAGGACGTCCTGGAGGATCAGATTGACATCGGTCGCACTCGCCACACGCCACCGAGGGTCTTTCTTAGCATCCACCAATTCCCCGATGCGCACGGCGTAGCGATCGTCGTCCTTCTTCAGGAAGACGAGATCGCCAATCCGACCCACATAGGTATAGGGGGGAGCCGGAGGTTCCAAAACGGGAATCTCCCTCGGCCCAGTGAAATCGCCGCGTCCATTCTTGACTTCCACCACGAGGCGTCCGGGCCCCGCAAGCAACGAACGATTCACTTTGGTCGCCAGTTCGGTTGGACTGACGAACTCTGTCGGTTGCGGTTGCCCATTCAGAAAGATCTGCACGTCCTGGGGGAATGCCTCTCCCGTCACGCGCAAAGGTATATCTCCGGTTCGGGCATAGAGGACCGAGGGGGTTATGTTGAGTAACCGTAGCGTCGGCGGTGGAGGCGGCGGGACTTTCACCTCTCGCTCGGGAGCCTCAGGAGCGTAGATGAAGATATTTCGCTGGATCTCCGCTGACGCCGACTTCACTTCCTCAAGCGCATACAGAGGGAGAGGGCGAAACCCTTCTTCCCTTCCCTGCTCTTTCGGGGTCGGCGTCCTCGCTCCAGGGCGTGTCGGTGAGGTCGCCGGTCCCCCTTTGCTCGTCGCTGCCGATCCGCCCCAGAGGAGATCCCCGTTGTAAATCAGCACGCCAATCAAAACGGCCACAAGTCCGATGAGAAGCGCGAGTTTCTTTTTCTCTCTCGTCATGGTTCCTCCCTCCTGCCAACGCAGGGGAATCTATCGCTGCCGCACGAGCGACGCGATTGCTCCTTGCCGACGATAGTAAACTGATAACCGGACCTCCAGCGAAAGCGTGACATCGGACGCCGCGCCCGTAGCCGCACGACCGGCTCTCCCTTCCTCCACGCTCTTTAGTGCCAGCGATTCCACGATCAGAAAGATCGGGCCCCGTTCGAGTTCGACGAGGAACTGGCGAATATTGGGATAAGCACCGGTGACGGTGAAGGCCATCTTCAAGCCGGGATAGAACTGCCGTCCGCGACCCATGTTCACAGAAGGGGTCGCCTGCGGCACCTCGCCTTCTTCGATGGGATTGAAGGCGATGTCCGATAGCGTCACGCCCGCCCCGCGAGCAGTTTTGTTGATCTGGAGAATTACCGCCGAAAGACCGGCATCGGGATCGGTGAGATACTGCTGTTCAAACCGTTTCAAACTCTCGCGGATCGTTTCCGGTGTCGCCACCTCCGTCTTGGTGCTCGCCTGAAGGGCGCGGAGGCGTTCGCTGAGCAGTCGGATCTCCTCACGATTGATCCGGAGGCGCTCTCGCTGCACCTCGACTCGCTGTTCCTGTTGGAGCCGACGAATGTAGAAACCGGCCGCCGTTCCCACCGAGGCCAACCCAATCACGAAGCAGATGACCACTGTCGCGGTCCATCGGCGACCTCGATAAATTTTCCGATTTCTGATCACTAGTCCGGTCATGACTTCTCTTGCCCGCTGCGCTGGGATCTTCGTCCTCTATCGGCGCCGTGCCTGATAGAGCGCCTCCAGTTCATACTCCGTCTCATTCGTGGCTTCAAGAGTGCTTTGTTTGCGCGGGAGGAAGCGGGAAAATTCGCCCGTCCGCTGCAACCGCTCGAGGGCCTGGAGGATGTCGGACAGCTCTTTTCCCACAATGGTGAGCGACACTTTCACCGGTCCTGCCCCTGGATTTAACGGATCCACCGGCACATCCTCGGCCGGTGCGACGCTAATCGTAGTCAGGCGGACATTGGGACCGAGGTGGCGCTCGATGACCTCCAACAGGCGTGACCAGCCAAAGAGCCGCCGCTCGATCAGGAAGCTGGCCGTGCGAATACCCTCCTGCTCTAAGGGGGTGAGCTGATCGGAGGGAACCGAGCGGGGCAGTTGCCGACGAAGCGACTGAAGCCGGCGTTCCTGATTCGCAATCTCGGACGAGAGCGCCTCGGCCTGCTGCGTAAGGACCCGGGATCGTTCTCCCCAGGCATAACTGAACAACCCCGAGGTCAGTGCGACCAGAGCCACAGCCAACACCCAGGGTCGCCGATTGTGAAATGGCTCCGTTGCGAGATTGACCCTGACCGCCATAAGCACGACCTGTATAATAGCACCGAAACCTCTTGAAAGCGAACCAAATGTTGTGACGCCGAGAAGCGGCATGAGTTCCAAAAACTGGTCATTCTCTTAAGGGGCTCCCCCGAAGGTGAGATCATGCAGGGTAACCTTTCGGCGAAAGGCCGATGTGCGACGTCGCACATCAGGGTTAAACTGCGTCTTTTCATTGAGTTCCAAGGAAAATCAACTTTTCGTCCCCCGATCTTCGGCGCTTTTTCCCGAAGTCGCGCGCCAGGTGGCAAAATCGGGCAGATTCAACTCGGCCGCGATGTCTCGCTGGCAGAGCACCGATACATAATCCTCCAGCGCCTGCTTGGACCAACGCTTGTAGAGGGCCCCCTGATCCGATCCGAGCAACTCCTTTTTCTTCGCCTCGCGCCGAGCTGCGTACTCCTCCGCCGGCACCGACTCAATATAGGCATCTACCGCCTTCTGCACGAACTCTTGATACGCCAATTCCTCGGCAGCCGTTGGCGCGGTGCTGGTCGGATTCGAGGGCTCGACAGCCGATTTCAGCGGTTCGGCCCGTCCATCTTTGATCAACGTCACTAACAGACCCGCGGGATTGACAATCCCTCGCCCTCCCCGCGCCATCAGTCCGTCAAAGTAGCGAATCGTCGCTTCGACCGCTTCCAGGCTGTCTCGATTGGCTTCGACGATCTTCCTTGCCTGTGACGGGATGACCCCTCGCTCCACCAACTTTGCCACAAGCGCTTCCGCCTTCTCCTCCTCATCTTCCAGCGCTCGCACCGATTCGAACGGCAAATCAAGGGTGCGATACATTTGTTCGTCCGTCGTGTCGAACGGCTCATGCCGGGCGGCCTTCCCCTTGACGAACGAGATGATCCGCCCCTCGATCTTCCAGCTCCGCAAATAGCCTTCGTCGGTTAACTCCTCCAGCGCCGGTGTGAGCTGACGCGTAATCTCGGAAATGTAACGAAAGTTTCGACTCATGCCCAGGTGCTCGTGAGCCAGCTTGAAAATATCAATGGAAAACCTGTCGTCATTGCCGAATTTCTTATCCAGATAGCGGTAGAGCCTCCGGGATGTCGCCGTGCGCAAGCGAAAGTACAGGTCTGTGTCGAGGAACTTGATGTAGCCACTTTTGAAACTCCGATAGAGCTGGTCGCTCCACATGATCCAACTCATCGGCTGCGATGCGCCGGCTTTGCGTCGTACCGTCTCATCGTAAAGGTGGTATCCCTGGATCAACGTGAATCCCACGGTGACATAGGCCCGCGCAGCATTGTCCCAAAAGGCATTCTGGGCGTGAATGAAAACATTGCTCAACCGCAGCAGCGATTCCTCCAACCGGCGGTAGCATTTCCCGCAGGGACACCATCCCAGACGCTTCACCAAATCATAGCGTGAAAACGGGACCTTCTGGTCGCCGAATCCCTGCTTCCGCGTCAGCTCCATGAGCGCCACATAGACGTCCTCGTCGGTCGAGGTCGGCAGTCCCACTTCTGAGCCCCCTTGAACCGTCCAGGTGCGGCGAACGATTTTCCCGTTCTCACCGATGATGGTGTCGCGGAACTTCAGCGAACGAATGTTTTTGGGAACACGCGTGTAAAGCGCCGCGATGGGAAAGACCGCGAGATTCATCTCATCCTTCCCCTCTCGCTCCTCTCGGGCAGTCTCAATCAAGACTGGCTGTCGTTCGCGAACGCTCGACTTGGTCCGTTTCCTCGCTCGCTTACTCATAGGTCGTTCTCCTCTATGCAGTATCGTTGCCTTGGCGGTTGTTGATACCTCCCATGCGGGGACGATGCCAACTGAATTGATTGCTCTTGGCTCGCTCTCGTCAGTGAGCCACCGTGGCGTCGGTTCCTCCAGAGATGGAAAAGTGCTGTCGCAGGTAACAACAAAAACAGCAACAAGGGCAACAAGCAATGGATTTGCCCTTGTTGTTGTATACAACAACAAATACAACAACAAATAATACAACAAAAAAGCAAACGGCGTGCCAAAAATCTTTCGCCTAACAAGCGAAGGACCAGTACATTAGCGTTGTCCCCAATCCCAATAGTCTTGTCCCCAACCCCAATAGTCTTGTCCCGAACCCCAATAGTTCTTGCCCCGAATCCCAATATTTCTTGTCCCGAACCCCAATAGTTCTTGTCCCCAACCCCAATAAACTTGTCCCCAACCCCAATAGTTTCTTGTCCCGAACCCCAATAGTTCTTGTCCCCAACCCCAATAATGGCTTTTTCGTATCTCTTCGTTTGAACATCGCATTCCAGTAGTCACGAATCATCATCGCCGGCGAGAGACTCGATTGCGAGCTGAAGGGCGCGGGCAATTTGCACTTTAGAGACGTGGTATTTCTTGAAGGTCACCGTGACGGAGAAAGTTCGATCCTCCGGAGCGAAGCGAAACTGAAAGCGGCGACGTCTTGGGTTGCCTTTTGAGGGTTTGATCCGGCGCAGAGTCTTGACATTTATGGGTGTGCTCATGAGGCGGTTCAGGAGGGCTTCCATATCCGCCGGTGTCGGTTGCTGAGAGATGGCCAGCAGGTGTTCGCGGGAGGTTAGTCCCGACTCGAGGCAGCGGCGGCGCAAGGCCTCGGGAATGAGACTGAGCTTGAGGGTCTTGGAGATATACGTTCGACTTTTGCCGATAAGATGAGCGATTTGCTCGTGCGTGAGCCGAAACTCCTGCACAAGCAGGCGGAAGGCGTCGGCTTCCTCGAAAGGGGAGAGGTCATCCCGCTGGAGGTTTTCCACCAGTTGGTAGTACAGGCGTTGGCGCGGCGTGAGAGGATCCACGACGATGCAAGGAACATCGCGGACACCGGCGAGCTGGGCGGCACGATAGCGGCGTTCTCCCGCGACAATCAGGTAGCAATCCTGGGTCGCATCGTACTGCACAAGGAGGGGCTGAAGAATACCGTGCTGTTCGATGGAGGCAGCGAGATCGGTGAGAGATTTTTCGGAGAAGGTTTTCCTCGGTTGCGAGGGGTCGGCGACCAATCGCTCGATGGGGATGAGCCGGGCACCCTTCAGACGCGACGTTCCGGCAAAAGGGCCAGCCATGATGTCATCGGCGAGGTGAGCGCTGCGCTCGCCAATCGAGGGGACCGAACTCAGGGTTTCTTCGGCCAGGTGACGGAATTTTTCCCGTTTCGACATGGTCATGTCCTCTTGTCCCTCGTGGCCGTGCTGAGAGAATCGCCCTCCGCCAGCGCCCGCGTGCGATCCAGAACTTCCGCTGCCAGGCGTCGGAACGTTTCGGCCTGCTCCGAGCGCGGCTGGTATAAGGTGATCGGGCTTTTCATCATGGCGGCTTCGGGGTATTTCACGCTGTCTCGGATGATCGTACGGAAGACCTGATCGCCGAGTTTGGCCCGCAGGGCATCAAGATAGCTCGTCTCCAGGCCACGGCGCAGGTCATACTTATTGATTACGTAGCCGAGGACGCGCAAGCGGGGATTGGCCCGGCGACGCACTTTCTCAATGATCTCCAGCAGCAATGCCGAACCCAGGGTTGCCCAGGGCTGACATTCGACGGGAATGATCACGCCGGAGGCCGCAACCAGTGCGCTGATTGTCATCAATCCGGAACTGGGTGGCGTATCAAGGATCATCACGTCGTAGCCATCAACCTCCTTAAGTTTATCCGAGACATAATACTGGGCATCATTATCACCGGCGAGTTGAAACTCGACCCGGCTCAGTTGCAAATTGGCCGGGAGAAGATCAATCCCCCGAAATGCTGTCGTTCGGATGGCCTCTCGGGTTGGGATGTCGGGAGTCGTGATTATATCGTAGACGGTGGGCGCGAGTCCATAGGGATCTTCGATGAAAACCGAAGAGAGGTTGCCCTGCTGATCGAGGTCCACGAGCAGCACACGGTGGCCGAGATCGGCGAGGGCTCCGGCCAGATGGAGGGCGATGGTGGTCTTGCCCACGCCACCTTTAACCGTTGCGATGGCGAGAATCTCTGTCATGTTCCTTATCAGTTGGCTCGATCCTGCCGAGCCGCGCGCAGAGCGAATCCGCCTTTGGATGTTCGCGCGAAAGTCTATTCGCGTTGATGCTATTTGTAAACAGAAATCTCAAAGCCAGGGCGGGAGGGAAGGGCAGGGACCGAGGTAGGAGACGGCTGCCGGGAGGGGGCCAGGCCAGAGCCTGAGTGGTAGCACCCGCACAGGCGACAGCTCGGAGGAGACCGCCTCGCCCGTGAATAACCACCTGGGGGCTCCGGTCGGGGTGACAGGGGCCTGGAGGGCTTCGAGAACAATTCTTGTTGATGGGGTTCAATCCTCGACATTCCAATTGGTTATTGGAAATGTGCGACGTCGCACATTTGTCTTTTCTCCTTGCCGTTGCTATTATGGCGGCCTCTTAGGACCGATCCATGCACGACACCGTAAATGCGCGGAAACCGGTCCCGATGCATACGGGTGACCGGCTGCTCCTCGGGTGCCTGATCGCCTTCGCCGTAGCGGCCCCTCATTCCATCGCTCTCACGCAAGCAGCCTTTGGAGCGGGTCTGATGGTCTGGCTGACGCAGCTCGTCCGCCGCCGGTACTTCGCCTATCGCCTGATGACGCTCGATCTCCCCGTGATCCTCTTTGTGGGCTGGAGCATTCTCGCCGCTGTGTGTTCCTACGAACCCGCCGTCAGCAGCGGCAAGCTCCGCAGCGTGAGCCTTTTTCTCATCTACTTTCTGGTCGGACAGAATCTTCGGCGGCCGGAGTGGGGGAAACGCCTCGTGGTCGCGTTGATTGCTTCCTCGTTTCTCAATGTGGGCTTCGTCTTCTGGGAGAAAATCGCCGGCCGGGGTATGGTGATCGAATCCCTGGCAGAAGATAGTCCGTTACGGACCATCGGGATGGAGTCGGGAGATGTTCTGCTTCAGGTCGAGGGCAAAACGATCAATTCTCCGGACGATCTGGCCCGGGTGTGGGAGCGGCGCCGTGGTCAGCGACTGAGGGTCTTCTTCTTCCGACCGGAAGTTTATCTCACCCGCGAGATCACCGTCCCTTCAACCGATTCGCAAGCTCTTGGAATTCAGTCCTACCGGCGGTGGAGGGAGTTTCGCGCAGCCGGTTTCTACGGCTGGAACTATTTCACCTACGCGGAGGTCGTGCAATTGCTCGCCTCGTTACTTCTCGGCATCTGGCTCATGAGAGAGAAACGGTGGGATCGCCGGGGATGTGTAATTCTGGGCGGCGTGATTCTTCTCGGCATTGCGCTCCTGCTGACGGTGACGCGTGCGGCCTGGGTTGCTTTCGCTTTCTCGACGGCCGCCATGGTCGTTGTGCGAGTGGGCCGAAAGGGGCTTCTGGTTCTGGCCGTGTTTCTGCTTCTGCTCGCGCCGGCGGCATTTCACTTACTGGAGCGAACGCGGGGAATCTCCTCGCTCAATCTCCGGGAGCCGAGCACCTCATACCGATTGACAGTGTGGCGCGAGGGTCTGGAGCTTCTTGCCCGGCAACCGCGCCATTGGATTGTGGGGGTTGGAATGGATAGCCTCAAGCGGCGGTGGCGAGAGTGGGGACTCTTTCAAGGAGGGCGACTGCCCCTGGGACATTTCCACTCGACGCCGATTCAGATTGCCGTCGAGCGCGGGTTGCCGGCCCTGGCTCTGTTTCTCTGGTGGTTCGCTCTTTATCTCAGACTTCAATGGCGATTGCTCAGGTCATCGCTTCCGGAAAAGGACCCGATGGTCGGTGGAATTGTCTTGGGCACATTGGGCGGAACGCTGGGCTTTTTGTTGAGTTCGCTCGTGCACTATAACTTCGGCGATTCGGAGGTGGCTATGATCGTCTACTTCCAGATGGGCCTCATGGAGGTGTTCCGCCGATGGAGTGAAGGAGAACGGGGCTGAGGGGCGGTTGGGTCCGAGGTTGTTTTTTACTGTAACCCACGGATTTGAGGATGGATACAACATATGTGCGACGTCGCACATTGGGCCCATCGGGTCCACTCTGGCGCGTATCCTTTGCCCCCTTGCAGCAATCCACTGTGACCGAGCATCACTCCTGGCACTCAGTCGGGGCCGTGGGCTGCCGGGCGGTTTTCTCCAGCGTTGCGAGCAGAGAAAAAGTTTCGCCGCGACGTTTCGCCGGAGCGGGAGTTTTGCTAGAATGCCGGGCGCGCGAACAAAACCAGAGGAGGAACGAAAAGATATGCAGAAGGGTGTTCGTTTGTTTGCGAGTGTGGTCGCCCTCATGCTCATCGTGACGCTGGGGCAGGGACGGGGCAACCAGGCTCAGGAGGCGACGACGGCTGAACAGGATGTTCAGCGGGGTCGTCTTCTTTTCGCTCAGGGGAACTATCAGGGAGCGGTCGAGGTTTTGCGTCAGGCGCTGGCGAAAAAACCCGATCTGGCCGAAGCTCATTACTATCTCGGCATGGCCCTTTACCGCTTGAATATTTACGATCAGGCCGAGCCGGAACTCCGCGAAGCTCTCCGGCTCAAGGGGAATAATTATCCCGACGCTCATTTTGGTCTGGGGATGTTATATTTCCGCAAGCGGGACAATGAGGCTGCTGTGCGTGAGTTCAAGACGGCTATCGAGCAGCGCAACGGATCATTCCCCGACGCCTCGAATGTGCTCGGGGTGATTTATTTCAACCAGAAGAACTACTCGGAGGCCGTTGCTCACTTTCGCCAGGCCGTCGCGGGCGAGCCCAACCGACCCGAGTTCAACTTCAATCTCGGTCAAGCCGTCGAGAAGGAGTTGGTTGAAGGGACGGGATCGGCTCCGACCGGGACCTGGAGCGAAGCGATTGATGCTTACCGCAAGGCGGTTGAGAGTCGCTCGAACTATCTTCTCGCCCGACGGGCTCTTGGTCTCGCCCTCATCGGAACGGATAATGACGCGGCGGTAACCGAATTGCAATCGGTGGTCCAGCAGATTCAACCTTCACCCGAACGAATGCAGCTTGAGGAGATTATTGATCTCATCAAGAAGCCGGAGGATCCCGCCGCTCAACCCGAAGACCTCAGCAAGGTGAAGGGTGTCAGTAAGCTTCCCCCCATTCACGCTCCGGCGGAGGCCATGAGGCAAAACGTTCAGGGAACCATCGTTCTCTCGGCTCTGTTTTGTTACGACAAGCGCGTGCGGGTGCTGAAGGTCGTCAAGGGGTTAGGGCGAGGTGTGGACGAGGTGGTCATTGATGCGGTTCGCCGCATCCAGTTCGAGCCATCGCAGGTGGGCGGGCGAGCCGTTTCCGAACGCCGCCTCATCAAGGTGGATTTTCCCGCTTCCGCTCGTTCTTGAAACGGTCCCTGTGGACCTTTCACCGCAATGATGGGGGCCGACTTTGCCGTCTGCGTCCCGGCGCGGATGGGAGAGAGCCCCCGTCTCCGCATGACTCATTCTTCGGACCGGTTCTCACGCACCGGTACGCTGAATCGGCGATGTGATCCCAGGCTCGCGGACGATCCTGCCGGGGTCATGCTTTGGAGTTCATCCGCGCTTAGGGCTGTATCCATGGCCGTTTCGTTCGGCCTCTTGGCGTCGTTCGGCTTGAGAACGTGCCGGAAGACATTATAATTGAATCCGGGACGGTGGTGATGACCGGACAGACAGCAAGAGATCACACGTCGGAGAGTGAACCAAGTCTGCTCCAACGTCCAAGGGCTGAGAAGCTGTGGCAGCTCGCTCACCTGGAAGAGGTCCTCCGGAAGTGGCTCTTTCTTGATCGGGAAACGACGGCACGAGTGAAGGCCGCTGCCGTTTTCCTCGGCTTGATCATTCTCGTAGCGCTCATCTGGTTCATCGCTAACGAGTATACACTGCGGACTGGCGTGGAGGAGCTGAGCGGCCGCGTGCGCCAACAGCAGGAGACGCTGGAGCAGGTGCGAAAAGGGCTGGAAGACATCGCGCGGAAGGTTGAGATTCTTCGCTCCAGCATCGAAGGCGAGCTGACGATGGCCGAGCGCATCTCCACCACCTATGGCCCGAGTGTAAGCCTCATCGAAGCCACCTACCAGTTTGTCGAGCGCGGGACGGGCCGCGTTCTCCGATACGCGACGGCAACCGAGTCGGGTATTGCCATCACTCAAGGAGACGAGAAATTTCAGGTGACGGTGGAGGGATCCGGTCCGGCTGTGGAAGAGACGGTCATCGGCACGGGCTTCCTTGTGGCTCGCGGTTTTCTCTTGACCAACCTCCACGTGGCGCGTCCCTGGTGGCAGAATGAAGCGGCTGAACAGCTCATCGCGCAGGGATTCGAACCCCGGCTGATTTCGCTCCATGCCTACTTCCCCAATGTCCGAACACCACTGCGCCTGGAGGTGGCGCGGAGTTCGGAAGAATACGACCTCGCACTGTGTCGGTTCCCACCGAGTGACATCAATGTTCCCATCCCCCCGCTGGCCGATAAAGACGTGAAAGTCGAAGTCGGACAGCCGGTCGTTTTGCTGGGATATCCCGCGGGAATCGAGGCCATGTTGGCGCGGCTGGATGAAACTGTCGCTCGTCAGATTATCACGACAACAGCCATGCGTGCTCCTGACGTAGCGCGTGAACTGGCCACGCGCGGATTGATCCGCCCTCTGGTCACACAGGGTCATGTCAGTGCCCGTCTCCCCAGTCGCATTGTTCATGATGCCGCAACGACGACCGGAGGTTCCGGCGGTCCCCTCTTCAATCGCAGCGGAGTTGTCGTCGGAATCAATTATGCTGTGCTCAGAGAATTCTCGGCATCGAATCTGGCCGTCCCGGCTCATCTGGCCCTTAAGCTTTTGCAGGAGCAGGGAATCGCGCCATGACGTGGGGGATTTCACCCAGCCTGGGGCTGTCCTCGCGCGTTTTGGCAAAGATATACCGATGAGTTTTCTCCGTAGAACTCTCTGCTGTAACATCAATTGTGACGACAGCAGCATCGGTCTCCGGAAAATGGTATGGTGGTTGCTTGAGTGCCCATTGGGAGGATAAGAGCTATGAAGATGCTGAAACTTATCGTGAGCCTCTTAGCAGCTCTGGCGCTGGTGCTCGGAGGGCTCACCTCCGGTGGCATCGGGAAACAGGAGTACACCAAGAAGGAAAAGAAACCCTGCACGTTTTGTCATAGCTCGAAGAGTCCAAAGGACTATTCCGAGAAAGACCTGACGGATGCCGGGAAGTACTACAAAGAGAAGAAGACGCTGGAAGGGTACAAACCAAAGGGTAGCTGAGAACCTGAGATCCCCAGCAGGACAACCGTCAGGCTTTCGTACGCGTTGGGGATAAGACATTGACCGAAAAGTTCACAAGGAGGAGTGGCGATGAGAATCCTCAAGTTCGTTGCGGCAATCGTTGCTTTTGTTGCGTTGGCTATGGCGACTCTTATGCCGGGGGCAACGGCTAAGCCGGAATTCTCTAAGAAAGAGAAAAAGGCGTGTACCTACTGCCATACATCGAAAAACCCGAAGGAGTATTCGGAGAAGGACCTGACCGACGCCGGCAAGTACTACAAGGAGAAGAAAACGCTCGAAGGTTACGTGAAGAAGTAAGGTTTGTCTTTCCGGTCGGCACCGCGAAGATCCCGAGTCTGGGCCCCGGGGGATGTGCCTTGAGCTGAAACGGGGGTGCAGAAAGGGAGTGGCTGAGGAGTATCCTTTGTGCAGGCCGGGCTAAGGTGAGACGGACACAGCGCGTCCGACCGTAGCAGGACACCGACCGATGACAAGCGCCGTCCGGGTGGCAGGAACAGTCCGGCTGACGGAAGATCAGTTCGCCAAAAGAGGGATCCTGTCGGATCGTCGAGGGTGAGCAGCTTCACCCGTAGTGCTGAACCCGGACATTGTCGGTCCATCCTGTGGCCACGCAGGGCAGCGCGAAGGTGCTTGGCGAAGAGGTTTCTGTAAGTCCTGGTGCCGGCAGGAAACAAGCAACAGCGGATTAATTGGCAGGGATAGACGCGGAGTGATTAACGTATCCGTGTTGCTTCGTGAGCATCTGTGAGGAATCCGGAGGCGGCTATGGGTGAGAAATCGCTCGCAGCATCAGTCATGGTGAAGCCTGAAGGGATGGGGCGGGTTTTCCTTTTCCTTCTCCCGCTTATTCTGGCAGGATCCTATCTGGTCCTGGCCTGGCAGAAGATCGCTCCTTTACCGGAAAGTGAGACGGTGCTGGTCGTCCTGGCCCTGATCAGCTATACCGGGTCTGCCGTACTCTTCCTGGCATTCCTCTACCTGCAGGAGCGGATCCTGGAGCGGACGGGGATTGTCACAGCGGCAGTGGGTTTCGGATTGAACGTAGCGGCGTGGGGAGCACGCGGGTTACTGGTAGGTCATTATCCGTTGAGCAATCTCTACGACACCTCGGTCTTTTTCGCGCTGGCGACAGCAGGAGCCAGCCTCTTGATCACAGCGATCTATCGCCACCGATACGTTGGCGTGTTAACCATGCCGGTGGCATCTGTGCTTCTCGTCCTGGCGCTGCTTTACGGCGGCGACGCCCAGGATCTTCCTCCTGTGCTCGTGAGCTTCTGGCGTCCCGTTCACGTCACTCTGGCGATGGCGGGCTATGCGGCGTGTGCCATCAGTTTTGCCACGGCCCTTCTTTATTTGCTCAAAGATGGAGTCCGATTTGAGCTGTTCGGCATCTGCGCGATGGGCATCGTGCTGCTGACCTTCGCGTTGCTCTCGGACGGAGCCGTTCTCCGTCAAGGAGTGTTTTACGTCAACTTCGTGATCGGGCGCGAGCGGATTCCCCTTGATCCCGAAGGCAAGACCTTCGTGCACGCGGCGATCCCGGTGGTGGGGCAGCTCTTTCGACTGGCATTTCTCACCGCTGTTGTTTCGATCATGGGGCTGGTTGCTTCTTTCATTGGATTCGGGCGGTCCGGGTTGATCCGGCGACTCGGTTACGTGATGGCGTGGGCGACGGGCCTCGTTCAGCTAGCCGGACTGGGGCTTCTCGCTTTCAGATTGAGACATCCTCTTCGGGGAGTGGATCTGATTGATCCAGCGCAACGGGAGATCATTCCGGCGGCATGGCTCCAGCAATTTGGATCGCGAATGGAATTGAGTCTTCGGGGGAATGCTCTGGAGATCGCGGCTGTGGTGGCGGCCTTGATGTTGACGGCGTTCGTCGTCTTCTTCGGCTGGAAGCTCGATCGGATCCTCGCTCTGGCTCCATCGCTGGAGGCACTTGATCACCTCACCTATCGCGCTGTTGCCGTCGCCTTCCCCCTGCTGACGTTGATGATTGTCACTGGTGCGGTGTGGGCCAATGAATCGTGGGGTCGGTATTGGGCATGGGACCCGAAGGAAACCTGGGCGCTTATTACCTGGCTCATTTACGCCCTTTTCCTCCATACGCGGATCACGCACGGATGGAAAGGTCGTCGCGCAGCCCTGTTCGCTGTCCTCGGGTTCATCGCCGTCATGTTCACTTACCTCGGTGTGAGTTTTATTCTTCCGGGCCTGCACTCATACGCCTGACGCTCGTGAGAGATATGATAAAGCCGAGTTGTTGGACCTCATCGGGAGGATACCGCTGGAACAATTGAAAGAGTCGAGCATGTACCAATTTATCATCGAGGAGGGGCGCAAAGAGGGACTCGAAAAGGAGCTTCAGGAGGGCCTTCAACAAGGGCTGCAACAGGGAGTTCGACAAGAGGCGGTGACACTGCTTCGGCGATTGCTCGAACGCCGCTTTGGGAAGCTACCGGAGTGGGTCGGACAAAGGATTGAAGCGGCTGATCAAACCACACTCGAGGAGTGGGTCCTTCGAGTACCCGAAGCCCGATCTCTGGAAGACGTATTTGGATGAAACCTCGCACCGGGATGGGTGTGAAATGGAACGTGAACCTTTGCGCCCGGTCCCGGAGTCTGCCGGTTCATGGCGTCACCCCAGCACACTTCCCTTGGATTGGCTGAGGAGAGGGGGAGGACTCAACGCTTCCTGTTCCTGCCATAACAGCTCGTGCTGGGCCCTTTTCTCGTCGGTTCAGAAGCGCGGATAGATCACGACCCGCCGGAAAGGTTCCTGACCTTTACTTTCGGAGATGAGGCCGTATCGCTGCACCAGTTCGTGCTGCAAGCGGCGAATATAGGCGTTTTGGGGAGACAATTCCACGGGTCGGCGGTGGGAGAGGACGGCTTCGATAGCCTCTTCTGCCTCATTCAGTGCAGATTGTTCTGTGGATATCAGGGATTGGTCGGCTCTTTCGACCTCCGTTGGTGCACCGAGCCTGAACTCCTCGATGAGAAAGTTCTTCATTTGTGTGGTGGTGTTACTCTTGAGGACGGCGATGGGAATATTCCAGCGGGCGGCCTCGCGGAGTCGGCGTCCTTCGCTCTTGGCGTGAGATTTGAGAGTGACGATAATGTCGGCTTCGGTCACGTTCGTCGTCACCTGAGCGGGAACGCCTAACTCCTCAATGGCTCGGCGGAGTTTATCCCGGCTGACGGCGAAGGGAAAGATTTTGAGCGGTGCACGCTGGCGAGCCGAAGGAAAAGTCGAAGGGGTTGGCGCCTTCTCGCTCTCCGTCGGCGGTGGAGGAAGAACCTGAATGTGGCCGCTTTCGCCACGAACTCGAATTTCAGGACGCGGAGCTATGCCGCGGAGCATTCGGTCTACCACAGTCGCTACATCATGGTGGATGGCGAAGCGATCTTTGTCCTGAATCTCGATCAGGACGTCGAAGGTCGGAGGCGCTTTGCGTTCGAGCACAGTTTTCTGCGTGCCACGTCGTTTTGCTTCCTCGTCACTCAGGGTCACGGCCTGAATCCCGCCGATGAGATCGCACAGCGTCGGATTGATCAGGAGGTTATCGAGCGTGTTACCGTGGGCCGTCGCAATGAGCTGAACGCCACGTTCGGCGATGGTGCGAGCGGCCAGGGCTTCGGCTTCCGTTCCGATCTCATCCACGACGATGACTTCGGGCATGTGGTTTTCGACGGCTTCGATCATCACGGCGTGCTGCAATTCGGGGGAGGGAACTTGCATTCGTCGGGCTCGACCAATTCCCGGATGGGGAACATCGCCGTCCCCGGCAATTTCGTTGGAGGTATCTACGACGATGACGCGTTTGCCCAGCTCATCGGCGAGCACGCGAGCGGCTTCGCGTAGGAGCGTCGTCTTTCCCACTCCGGGCTTGCCCAACAAGAGGATGCTTTTGCCCGATTCAATTACGTCCTTGACGATCTCCACCGTGCCAAAAACGGCGCGTCCCACCCGACAGGTCAATCCTACGACCTCGCCGCGCCGATTGCGAATGGCAGAAATTCGATGGAGCGTGCGTTCAATGCCGGCGCGATTGTCTTTTGTAAACGCACCGACGCGGCTCACCACGAATTGGAGATCTTCGCGGGTCACGGGTCCGTCGGTAAGATAGACGGCCCGTGAGGGGAATCGGGCCTCAGGCGGACGTCCGAGATCCAGGACGACTTCGATGAGTTCGCTGGCATCGGTTTGTCTCTTCAACTCCTCGCGGATGCGTGCCGGCAGCACTTCAAGCAGGAGGTCAAGATCATCGGTGATTTCAATACGTCGCTGTCCCATCCCTTAATAACTCCTCGTCTCAACTCATCAATGATAGCCACGACCGGCAAGGATGTCCACGAGGGATTCCGGAGGAGTTCGCAGGGCTGAAGGTGCGCCACCTTACGCACAGAGCGTGCAGAAGATCCTCTCGATCGCCATCTGTGTCCCAAGCTTCGCCCTCGCTCACCGAAACCACATTGAGGAGATTCGTCGCCCCATCCACCCCCTCGTTCACGACCTACATCTTCGCTGAAGTCGAGGGACAGCAACAGGCGGCCGCTCTGATTTTCTCGGAGACGGATTCTGTGCTATGCTCATCCCGAATTATGGGAGACGCGAGGCAGGAAAAAATCGTCCAGATCAGTCATCACCTTGAGCAGATTCTCAAACTGCTCGGTCTCACTCCCGAAAGCGATCCCGAGTTGAAGCAGACCCCCCGTCGGGCTGCGGAGTTTTTCGTGGAGATGCTGAGCGGCGATGGGAATGAGGTCGAGCCGGATCTGACCCGCCTCGATCATCCGGGAGATTCCCGGGAGATAATCGTCATCAGCCGGATACCGTTCTATTCCCTCTGCGTCCACCACTGGCTCCCGTTTTACGGTCGGGCGCACATCGGATACGTGCCCGGAGCGACTCTCGTGGGGTTCAGTAGCGTTGCTCGAATCGTCGAACATTTCGCCCGGCGGCTCCAGTTGCAGGAACGATTGACCGATCAAGTGGCTGACTATCTCCAGCGGGCGCTGGCGGCGCAGGGAGTCATGGTGATGCTGGAAGCGCGCCATCTCTGCATGGAAATGCGGGGTCGGCGAGCCCCTGGCTGGGTGACGACGACCGCAGCACGGGGCTGTTTCCAGGAGTCCACCTGGCGAGAAGAGTTTTTCGCCCGCTTGAGGAAGCAGTCGGGCAAGCACCGCGAGCCGGAATCCTGTGAATGACTCCCTTGCGGGAGGACGGGATCACGGATGCAATCGTCTCATGTGGGGGGATGATGAGTGGCGCGGATCACACGGTGGTGAAAGAGGCCAATCGTCGGTTCTATGAGGCTCTCGAACATCTCGACCTGCTTGCGATGGAACGGGTGTGGCTGCATGAGGACTGGGTCAAATGCATTCATCCGGGGTGGGAGATGATCACCGGCTGGCATAACATTCGCCGGAGTTGGGCCCAGATTTTCGATCACACACGGGCCATGCGCATTATCCTCACGGATATTTCCGTTCACGTCATCGGCGATGTTGGCTGGGTGACCTGTCTGGAAAACATCACGGCCTATCATGACGAGGGCATGTCGCCGGGATTGGCTCAAGCCACGAACATTTTTCTCCGCCGCCAGGGGGAGTGGTTTCTCGTTCATCATCATGCATCGCCCGTGGCCAGCGAGCTATCGTCGGAAGTAACGGGGGCGATAGTCCAGTAGCCGCCATGAACGATGAGGAGCGCAAAGCCGAGGCCCTGGCCTTGTGGCAGCAGGCCTATGAATGTCAGATGCGAGGGGAACTGGACCGGGCGATTGAACTCTACAAACGCTCCCTTGAGGTCTATCCCACAGCCGAAGCCCATACTTTTCTCGGGTGGACCTACAGCTTTCTCGGCCGAATTGATGAGGCCATTGCCGAATGCCTCAAAGCCATCGAGGTGGATCCTGACTTCGGCAATCCCTATAACGACATCGGTGCCTATTTGATCGAGAAAGGTCAGTTGGACGCGGCCATCCCGTGGTTGGAGAAAGCCAAGCGAGCGCCCCGCTACGAGGCGCGTTGCTACCCCTACGTTAACCTCGGCCGCATCTACGAGATGAAGGGAAAGTGGCAGGAAGCCGCGCGCGAGTATCGTCAGGCGCTAGAGATCGAGCCACGCTACCGCGCGGCCTACCTCGCCCTCAAGCGCGTCGAGAGCTTGCTCAACTAGGACTGATATTCCTGGCCCAAAAATCCTGAACCCCGAGAAGAAAAAATTGGGATAGAGCGACCGTCCCTGACGGGCGCCGCTCTATCCGGTATCAACCTAGAATGACCGCGTATCCACGCGGGAGTGCGCCTTCCGCACGGAGAACTCTTTTCCTTCTCCGTGGCAGACGGTGCAGGATTCGCCGAAGCTCGTCGTATTCAACTGCGCGTGAGCCGCAGCGTCAACCCCATCGTGGCAGGAGGTGCACACGGCGGCCATCGGCTTGGTGGGGTTCATGAACCCGCGTGGAGTGACCGTGGGAAGGAGGTCTCTAGGCATTCGATCCAGCAACCAGGTGTCCGTTCGATGGCATTTCTCGCAGTTGCGACGATCGGTGGGATAGCGTACCTCGCTGAAGTCAATTCGCGTCCCCACGGCGGGCGGGACAGCAAACCCGTAAATGACATAAGGCTTGTTTTGCAGCTCTTCGCCCGTATGAATCTTGTGGATCATCACCCGGAAGTCCACCGTCTCGGCGGGCATGACGTCAGGTGTGCGACGGTTGGCATCCGTCTGATTCGGATTATGGCACAGGACGCAGTGCTCCACGCTGCCGATGCGGTTGGATCCATGTAGTGACAAGCGATCGTGGCAGGCATTGCACTTGGCTATGTCAACGACGGCGCGGCGAGCAACGGGGGCGCTATCGGTGACGGCGAAATACTTCACCACGTTCGTTCCGCCATCACGATAATTGATTTCCTCGCCGTCCTTGTTGATCTTGACCACACGCCGACCTTCGATGCCGATGGCCCACGTTCCGACGGCATCGGTGGGAAGAGCCCGATTGAAGGTGTAGGTGTAATTGCCTTTGTCATCGGTCGTGGCGCTCGCACGGGGATCTTCGCTCCACCACTGGCTGTAATCCTTCGTCGGCCCGGCGATGACTAGAGCCAGCCGATCCAGCTGAGCCAGAGGAATGACATTTCCATTCTTATCCTTGACCGAGAACGTGACGACTGGCTTCTGCCCCGGAGCCGTGTTGGTCACATTGACGATGTCGTAAACCAGTCCGGGCCACTGGCTCGACTGCCATTCGATCAGATGAGCGCCGGCCACCGAGAGCTTATCAAACTCGTTGCCGGGTGCCTGTGTGGGAGTATGGCAGCGCGTGCAGGTGGAGTCGGAGCGAGCGACGATTCCCGGTCCGTGATTGGCTCCCGTTTCCCAGTTAATGTCATCATGGCAGGAGCCACAGGAGGCACGGGAGAGCTGATTGAGGTAATGATCCTGTTGACTGGCCCCGGAATGGCACTTCTGGCAGTTGCGAATGTCGGTGGGGAACTCGACGGTCGAGAAGTCATGGACCGTTTGGCGGAATCCGATAATTTGGTAGGGATTACCGGCACGCACACTCGGCAACTCGGCGCCTCGGTGAATCTTGTGAATCATGACCTTGAAGTCAACCGTGTTGCCTGTATCGGGATCCGCCGTCTGTGGCGTGTGGCACAGCACGCAGGTCTTAACGTCATTCCATCGGCCTCCGTGAGCGCCCAGGTTATCATGGCACTGATTGCAGCTTGCCGTTCCGACGACATCTCGAACCACCTGGGGTTCCCCTCCCGCCGGGACGAAGGTGAAGGTGTCGTCGTCGTAGTAGGTCTTGCCGTCAAACGCCGTGAGATTGCGACTCGCTCCAACGGCAACGGTATGGGTCGCCGTCGCTTCGTAATTCTCCGGCAAGGCGGTGCGGAAGGTGTAGGTATATTTGCCATCGCTCAAGAAGGTGAAGGTTCCGCCCGAATCGGTCGTCGCTTGCTCAACGGTTCCCAGGACCGCTCCCGTCTGGGTGCGCACGGTATAGGCTGTGTACTGGGTTTCGTTGGGCTTGATTCGTGCGATGACAAACCGGGCATCCACCGGCCCCATGGTCGTGACGCCGTTAATGTCGAGTGGATTGCCCGCTCCATCGGCTACGCTGAATGTCACCACCGGACGGCGGTCCTGCGGAATCGTCACCGAGAGAATTTTCACCTGAAGCCCCGGTTGCGTAATGCGGTGGTACTGATCATAATCCTGGCTCTTACTCTCCTGGAGAAAGATGAGTGCAAAAACTCCGACAAATAGTAAGAAGGCGAGCCTCTTGATCTTTGCCCGACTTTTCATATCCCGGTTCCTCCTTCATGGCAATTCGTTCTGCTCGTCAACGACTGCTTCGGATCGTAGACAATGCAAATGCTATGCCACAATTTGTCGGAGAGGATGGCAATCCCCAATGAGTTTTGTCAAAAGAAGTTAGACGAAAGCTTAAGTTCCCGTGGAAAGCGGCTGGGTAAAATGCCCCCGGAGGTGGGTGAGATGACGCAGTTTGATGGCGGGGCCTGAAAGTAATCATCATGGATCGTGCCTTGGTTTACTTGGGGATAAGGTGAGGAACCCTGAGGAACAGTCCTGTGGCATGGAGTTTGCAATAGAAAGGATGAACGCTCTGATCTTTGATCTTCGGCTGTCGTGGGGCCGCAGCAACCCTCACCTTGCATGGCCTTCCTACAAAAAAGAGACCTCACCGCAACGGCTGCCCCCCACGGCAGCCTTTTACTTTGGGCCCGACGTCAAAAGGTGATGACGGCTTTGACGATTCGAGCTTCGGCCATTGCCCGGAAGGCTTCTGGTGTTCGGTGGAGAGGGAACGATTGGAGGTGAAGTTTCCTGGCCGTGATGATTCCTGCTGAGATCAACTCCAGGGCGCGTCGCGTATCGGGCGGCCCACAGGAATAGCTTGGTATCAGGCTGATCTCGTTCATGTAGAGGTGAAACGGCTCGATCTCGACCGTCTCACCCGGGGGAAGCGGTGTGAAGAGAATGATGCGACTGCCTCGCCCGGCACAGGCCAGGCCCAGGGCTACTGCTTCGCGCGATCCGGGACCGACGATAACGATGTCGGCCAGTTCTCCCCTGGTGATCTCGCGCACGCCTTCGATGACGGATTCGTTTAAGGGATTGAGGACAAGGTCGCAGCCCAGTTCCCGTCCGATTTGAATGCGCTGGGGAATCTTCTCAACGCCGATGATCGGATGAGCCCCCCAGGTCCTGCCCAGGAGCACGTGGAGCTGGCCCATGATTCCCAGCCCGATGACGACGAGGCTCTTGACATCTGGCCGAGCACCTGGCGGCGAACCCGGGACGGCGTCATCGCCCGGGGCGAGTCCAGCCTTTCTCAGCGATTTCACCACGCAGGCCGTTGGCTCGATGAGTACACCATCCTCGAACGAGACGCTCTCCGGCAGCAACAACGTGTCGGTCGCAAGGTTGGTCTCCGGCACGAGGAAATATTCGGCGATTCCCCCGGGAATGATTTTCGATCGCCTCCAGGTTTCGCAGAGGCTGTAGTCCCCGCGCCGACAGTGTTTGCACTCGCAGCAGGGAGCATGATGGTGGACAAACACACGATCCCCCCTGCGAAATCCTCTGACGGCGGCTCCGATCTCGGCGATGATACCGACGGGTTCGTGGCCGAGAACGACGGGAGCTTTCCGTCGCACGTACCAGGGCATGATGTCGCTTGTGCAAATCCCGCAGGCTACGGTTTTCACCAATGCATCGCCCGGTCCGGGGCGAGGAATGGGTTCTTCCTCGATGCGAATATCGTCAACGTCGTACAACCGGGCGACCTTCATTGGCCTCACCTGTCGCGGGACGCCACGCTCGTGGTCCGTTTAGGGAATGACAGCATACTTCACGCAGTCGCCCCGTTGGAGGAGATCGAAGACTTCCAGGAGCCGAGTCAGTGGGAACTGCCCCGTAATGAGTTTGCCCACTTCGATCCGATTATCGCAGAGCAGTTCGTAGGCTTGCCGAACGGCGCGCCGGGTGTAGTGAAACGGGCTGATCAATGTGATCTGGTCATAGTGAATGCGGGCTGTATCCAAAGCGATCGTCGTACCCGAGGGGCACCCGCCAAACAGTACGACCTGGCCGCCGCGGCGCACAAGGGAAATCGCCTGTTGCCAGACTTCGGGCCGACCCGTGCACTCGATGACGATGTCAGCTCCCCGCCCGTCGGTGACCATCCGCACAACCTCCGCTGTATCCTCATGGTCAGCATCAATCACAATACTGGCTCCCAACTCGCGCGCCAGCCGGAGACGAAACGACCGCCGACCGGAAACCACAATATGACGCAGGCCAAACACACGCAACAACAGTACGTGCATGAGCCCGATGGCTCCCGCACCGATGATCAAAACCGTGTCGTCGCGGTGAAATTTCAAGAAACCGAGCCCGTGAACGACGCAAGCCAACGGCTCCAGTATCGCCGCTTCAGTGAAAGCCAGGTTCGGCGGTTTGGGGAACATGTTCTGCTCGACGATATGAGCCGGAACCTTGATGTACTCGGCGTACGCGCCCAAAATCTTGGCCGACATCGTCAGGTCGCAGAGATTGTCCTGTTGCTGCTGACAGTAGTAGCAGCGTCCACAGGAGGCCGAATGGACCGACATCACGGCATCACCTTCGCGGAACTGTCGGGTTCCACGCCCGACATCCGCGATCTCACCAGAAAATTCATGACCAAAAAGCGTCGGCATCGGCATTTTGGGGTGGCCGCGCAGGTACGCCTTCAAATCGGTCCCGCAGGTCAGTGCCGCCCGAATCTTGACGACCACTTCGCCTGGACCCGGCGTGGGCTTTTCGACCTCTCGCAATTCCAGCAGCCCTGGACGAACAAGAACATTGGCTAGCATCCCATTCTCCTCAACATGCCGTGATCAGTGACGCATGATTCTACTCCAAGGCCGGACACCTGCCAATGGCCGTGAGAGGCCTCCTGATATGGGACTTGGCCCTCCCCCGGAGACTACCCTCGAGAAGCCTCGCGCACCCTTGAAAGCCACCTCCGGCTCGAATACGATTGTGCCGTGAGCGATCACTCGGTTCATCTCGACCGAACGAAGGCGGTGCCAGAGCCCGTCGTTTGCGACCTCTCCAATCCCGACACCGAAGCCGGTAACACCCCACGGGCCCGCTTTCCATCGGGAGGGGAAGCGCCTTCGGCTGAGAGTCGCTGTTACAAATTTCGCAGCGATTATCGCTGGGAGGGCGTGCCGACCCGACCGTACAAGGATGTTCCTGCCAATTGGGCGCAGGCCGTCCGTTGTGTTTTGATCGGTGCCGGGCAGGAAGCCACCGATTTTCATCTTCGCTATTTCGAGCTGGCTCCCGGTGGGTACACCAGCCTGGAGAAACACGACCATGCTCATGTCATCGTAGCGGTTCGAGGGAAGGGAATTGTCGTCGCTGCGCCCCACCGATTCGATGTTGTACCCCTTGACACCGTCTACATTGCTCCGGAAGCGCCGCATCAGATCATCAACGCCGGCCAGGAACCCTTCGGTTTCCTTTGCATCGTGGATGCTGTTCGAGATCGCCCCCGCGCGCTCTCATCCGGTGAAGTCAGCCGATTGATGGAGAATCCCGCGCTTCGAGATCTGATTCGGACTGCTTCCAGCCAGGCTGTCTCCGGCACGCCCTGCCAGCCTATTGGCAACGCGAAAGGGGAATCCAACGGCGAATGAACCCGACGGCACGTCCGCTCTTGACGTTAGCGCCTCACGCAGGTCAGGACGGCCGCTTTCAGCTCGGCGAGCTTCCCGGTGAAAAAGTGATCGGCCCCTTCGATATAAATGACCTCCTTGGGCTCCGGCAGTGTCAATAACAGTGCGTTCAGGTGCTCCACCGAGCCGAATTCGTCATTTGTCCCCTGGATGAAGAATTTGGGTTTGTAGCAGTGGGCGAGGAACTGAAAGTCGTTCGCGTCAACCGGCAGACCAATCCCGACCATGGCGGTGACGCGTTCGTCACTACAAGCAACATTCAACCCCACCCAGGCCCCGAAGGAGTAACCGATGAGCCACAGGCGCGCTCTCTCATATCGGCGAGCCATGAAGTCAATGACTGCCCGAACATCATCCTGTTCGCCGATGCCGAAATCGTATGTTCCCGTGCTCCGGCCCACGCCCCGGAAGTTGAATCGCAGGGTGACAAATCCGCTCTCTCTCAGAGCCTGAGCGGCACGGTAGACGACCTTGTTGTGCATGGTTCCGCCGTACTGCGGATGGGGGTGACACAAAATGGCCGCCGCCTGCGGCTCCGGTTCCCCTTCTCCTTCGAGCAGGCCCTCGAGCTGGCCATGAGCTGCTGGGATCATCACGTCCATAAGATGACGTCTTGTCATAGCAAAAAACTTTGCATCCGGCAATTAGCGGTGTTAGATTCTCATCCTGTTCGATGACCAGGTCTTTGTCGTGGGGGGAGTGTATGGAAAGAGCGGTCTACACGACGCGGTGGAACCGCACGATGGGATTTCTCACAGGCGGCGTGCCCGTCATTATCCTGGTAGCGGTGATGCTCTCGGTCTCGTTGGCCGTTGGCGAGAGGACGCCTCCACGCAGCGCCGCTATCACAGCCGAAGAAATTGACGCCCATATCCGATTCCTCGCCTCGGATGCGCTCGCCGGGCGACAGCCCGGAACCGAAGGGGCAGAGAAGGCGGCCGACTACATCGCTTCGGAGTTTCGCGCCTATGGTCTTCGACCGCTCGGTGAGCAGAATAGCTTCCGCCAGTCATTTTCCTTCGTATCGGGGATTCGACTGGGTCCGGACAATGCTCTGACGCTGATGCGAGGATCACAGGAAGTGGCCTTTCGGCCAGGACGTGATTTTATGCCACTCGCGTTCTCCCGCGATGGATCGGTCGAGGCGGATGTCGTCTTCGCTGGATTCGGCATCTCCGCCCCTGACCTTGGTTATGACGACTATGCCGGGAGCGACGTGAGCGGAAAGATTGTCCTTCTGCTCACAGGCAGCCCCGAGGGGGATGATCCCCACGGCCGATTCGGCCGCTACCTTTCGCCGCGCTATAAGACTGTTGCCGCTCGTGATAAGGGAGCGCGCGGCGTCCTGTTCATTGCATCCGAGGAGGATTTGTCGAAGGAGCCGCTGGCACGACTCCGCTACGATCATACATTCGGTGATTCGGGGGTCTTAGCTTTCGTCATCAGTCAGCGCGTGGCCGAGGAAATGCTGAGGACGGCAGGGAGAGACTTGACCGATGTCGTTCATCAAATGAGCACCAGGAAAGCACCCCATTCATTCGCCCTTTCCTCGCTTCGCCTCCGGTGCCGCTCGGATGTGATTAAGGAGAGAAAGACGACGGCCAATGTCGTAGCTCTGTTGCCCGGGGCGGACCCAACGTTCCGCGGGGAGTACATCATCGTGGGAGCCCATTATGATCACCTGGGCCGGGGAGGGGAAGATTCGCTCGCGCCGATGCAGACCGGGCAGATTCACAACGGAGCTGATGATAACGCCTCCGGCGTGGCGGGATTGCTGGAGCTGGCACAGGCCCTGGCCGCCGAGCGCCGCCGACTCAAACGGAGCGTCCTCTTTGTCGCCTTTTCCGCAGAGGAGGAGGGGCTGCTCGGCTCGCGTCACTTCGTTGAGCATCCTCCAGTGCCCCTGGAGCGCGTCATCGCTATGATCAATCTCGATATGATCGGACGGATGAAAGACAATACGCTGATCGTTTATGGACTTGGGACGTCGCCCGTGTGGAAGCCGCTCCTTGAGCGACTCAACCAGGCGGCTCGGTTCCAGTTCTCGGGGCGAGATGATGGGGTCGGCCCGAGCGATCACACATCATTTTATCTCAAGGATATCCCTGTGCTTCACTTCTTCACGGGAGTGCACGAGGATTACCACAAGCCGTCGGATGACGCCGAGAAGATCAATGCTGAAGGCGAGCGTCGCATCGTCACGCTCGTGCGGGATATCGTGAAGGAGCTGCAACAACAGCCGGAGCGACCCCTTTTCACCAAGACGAGGAGCCCCGAGCCGGATCGCACTCAGATGGGCTTCCGCGTCTCAATCGGGACGATCCCTGATTATGGGGCGGAAGTCGAAGGTGTTCGGCTCGCCGGCGTGCGCCCGGGGAGCCCGGCGGAGAAAGCCGGACTCCGCGCGGGCGATATAATCGTCCGCGTGGGACCACGAGATGTGAAGAACGTCTATGACTATACCTACGCCTTGCAGGGCTTGCGGCCAGGACAGGAGGTCGAGTTTATCATCCTGCGAGGAAGCGAGCGACTGACCGTCCGCGTTATTGCTGAACGTCGCTGATCCACCAGGGGTAACGTTTGTTTCCCCTGCGGCCAGAGGGTTACAAAAAATCGTCTTGAAAGCGGGAGATTGCGCACATAAAATCCAACTTGTCAGCGAATCCACAGGGTCAAAACCATTGTGTTGAGACGAATGTTGATCAGTTATGTGGGCATAAGGATTCGTTGACCATTTCAGGGGACAAGGAGGACTGAAGTGATGTCGAGCCTGAAGGAAGCCACGAATTCGGCGGAGAAAATAAAGGAGCTTCTGGAGACCGGGCGTTTTGAAGAGGCGGAGAAAGCTCTAGCAGAGTTGAGCGGGAGTGAGGACCCCTTGCTCCGCATCCTTTCGGCGGAAGTCTCGTTGTATTTTTCCCGGTTTGAACCGGTCCCCCAATTGCTCGCTGCAATTGATCCTTTTTCCCTGGATGCGCGGACTTATTCTCGCTTCTTACTGGTGCAGGGAGATTACGCACTCAGTCAACTCGATCTTGACCAGGCGCGGCAGCGCTACGAAGCGGCTTATTTCAACTATCGTTTGTTCGGGGATCGGTACGAAAAAGCCAGTGGGTTACTTCGCTTGGGTCGAATGAGTTTCGTCCAGGGGAAAGTCGAAGAAGCCGCCACGCTTCTAACAGAGGCGGAGGGCTTGATCAAGAACGGAGAAACGCCCCGAAGCGAATTCCTGCTCGGTTTGGTACAGATGTCGCTGGGGGCCTGCCGCCTCTCCCTCGGGCAGACGGAGGCGGCCAAAGAGCTGCTTGATTCTGCTCTGCTGTTGCTTCAGGAGACCGAGCGCTGTCGGTATTATGCCGCGACGCTGACTCTGGAAGGCGAGCTTCTGGCGGCGGCGGGAAGATACACGGAAGCCGTCGAGTTCCTCAATGAAGCCCATATCCTTTTGACCCGCTATTCCATCAGCGATGAACTGGCGCGAGCTTCCAGCCGGTTGGCGGCGACGCTCGTGCGGCTGGGACGATATGATGAGGCCCATCGCGTGCTCCTTGACAGCCTCGAGGTCCATGAGCGGATGGAAGACACGCGCGGTGCCGCGCAGATCCTTTACGCCCTGGCTGATTTCCACCTGGAGCGGAACGAAATCCCCAAAGCTGAAAAGATCGCTGCCGAGGCGCTGGCGCAGGCCGCGAAGGCCAGAGACGATCTGCTTCAAGCGGCGATTCACATCGTCGCTGGTCGTGCCGCCGCCCGTCGTCGTGATACAGCCGCGGCTGAGAAGGAACTTCTGGCAGCCCTTCAGATCGCAGAGACCTATGGGGAGAAGCGGCTGGAGGGAATGTCCTGTCTGTATCTGGCGGAAGCCTACTACGGTTCCTCTCCGGTGAAGGCACAGGAATATGTCGCGCGCGCGAGCGAACTTCTTCAGACCTTGCACGATCCGTACCTCGATCAGGAGCTGCAACGGATTGCTCAACGCTCGACCAGTGAGCGGATCAAACTCACTCCCGACAATAAATTGATCTTCGATGGGAACTTTCTCCCTAACTGGTACTCAGCCAAGGAGGCGCTGGAACAGTTTTTGCTCAAAAACGCCCTCAAACAGGCTGGAGGAAATCTCACCAAGGCGGGGGAAATTCTCGGCATCACGAAAGTTCACGTCCACAATCTTCGCAAGCAATTTGGAATTTAGGCAATGTCGGATTGGCTTGAAGGTAAGGTGGCCCTGGTCACTGGCGGCAGTCGGGGGATCGGACGGGCTATTGCCGAGGCGTTGCTTGACGCGGGAGCGTCGGTAGTGATTTGCTCGCGGCAGAGGGAGACGCTAGAGCGCGCGCTGAAGGATCTCGGCGAGCGCTTTGCTGCCCGCGCTCGCTCCGCCACTCAGCCCGTTGCCGGAATGGTCTGCGATGTCCGCGACTATGCTCAGGTTCAACGTCTCGTGCAGTTCACCGTGGAGATGTTCGGCGGCGTGGATATTCTCATCAACAACGCGGGCGTGGGCATCTTTCGTCACGTCGCTGAATTGACGCCTGACGAGTGGAATGATGTCATCGCGACGAACCTGACCGGGGTCTTCTACTGTTGCCGGGAAGTTGTTCCCGTCATGCGCCAGCGAGGAGGCGGCTACATCATCAATATCAGCTCACTTGCCGGTCGGAATGCCTTCGCCGGTGGGACGGCGTACAATGCCTCAAAATTTGGCCTCAACGGATTCACCGAGGCCCTCATGCATGACCTGCGTTATGAGAACATCCGCGTGAGTGTGGTGATGCCCGGCAGCGTCAATACCGAGTTCGGGGGACGAACCAAAGAATCCGATGACTGGCGTCTCCGACCCGAGGATGTCGCCCGCGTGGTGATGGCCCTCCTCCAGCACGATCCCCGCAGTCTACCGAGCAGCGTCGAACTGCGTCCGGCTAAACCGCCCCGGAAATGAACAGAGCACGGACCAGTTAACGTTGATCGTTTCGAACCTCTGGAGAAAAGGGGCCTTTTCGGAGGCGATATTCTCCGCCCGCGGGAGAGGGAAGATGGCTCGTGTCCGAGCGGCATGAGGTGGCGGGCATTCATCCTCCGCCTACGACGTCAGTGACAGATAATGGCGGAGGTGAACCGTTCCCGGTCGTTAGGTCGTGAACTCATTGCATACCAACCCTTCAACGACCGGAAACCATCACTCAAAAATAAAGCCGTAGAGATCACCAGGGCGGCGGAGTCTTGTTCCCGGCTTCTCTCTACGGCTCTTTCAGGGGACAAGCTATCACTGAGAAGTTCGTCCTTTTCCTTTTGGCCCGCTCAAAACGGGACCTGGAGCGGGCGTGAGAGGTCTTTCAGGGGCTGAACTCGGCGGAGGAAGTTGAAGATCTGTTCCCCGCATTCGACCAAATCCGTCATCGGTGGGGATTCGTCCCCTGCCGCCAGCATTAATGACCGGCGGGCGTAGACCGAAGCCCTCAGTCCGATTGAGCCGGGGCGTATTGACCCGGAGACCCAGTTTCGCCTCCGCTGGCGTCAGCGATGGCGCCGATGGGACCCGGTCGCGTGAGTCGCCAGCTACGTTGCCCCCGGGATAACCGTAGGGGGTCCCCCACCAGTCGTAGTACCCATAGGGACAATAGACGAACGTTCGGCCCCAGGGAGAACGGTAGAAATAGCCGAAGGGAACGTAAGTGAAGAACCCAAAAACAGGATCGTAGACCCAGGAACCGGCTCGAAGGAACGCCCATTCGGTAAAATTCCGGCGTCGGGTGAGTGACAGATTCGCTGCCAGCATCGCCTCAGCGCGATCCTGAGCCCATAGGTCGAAATCATCCATCGGGTCATTCGCCTTGGCAATATGAATAGCTCCCTCCCGAATCTCGGCGGCGTTGCCCTTTTTTACCTTCAGCACTCGACCCCCGGCGAGGACGTCGAGCGAGCCCTTTCGCGTGCTGATCCGGGTTGCTGAAGGGCTGACATCAATCCGAAACAGTCCATCGTCCTTAATGCGCAGAGTTGCCTGTGGTGTTTTCAGACGGAGAGTGATGTCCTTATTGAGTTCTCCGGCCTCAAGGATCCCCCTGCCGGAGAGGAGCTCGATTTCGATGAGAGGAAGGTTTGTTTCTACCAGGACGGCTTCGCTGCCTCGATCCAGCCGGAGAACCGATCCCGGATTGAGTAGAATCTCAACGCGACCCGTCGAGCCGGTCATGACGTGATCTCCGTTATCGAGCTGATCCTGCCGCGTGAGCTTCTCCCAGGACATCCCCGTGCTTGACCTGTAGACAACCTCACCCTGCGTATAGTTGATCATCCCCGCCCGCGCCGAAACAACGTACTGTCCCGGGGCACTGTCGGCGAAGGTCAGGAGTGTGAGGATAGCTCCGAGACCTACCATCAGGAATGTTCTCACTGTTTTTCGCATCGTCATCACCTCCTGCTCGTTATTCTACCGATGAGCTTTGGCCTGTCAATTTCTTTCTTCTTGGTGATGATTAAAATTTTGTAACCGGACAGGTCGTGGGACCGACGCAGCCGCCCCGGAATTCAGATGATGCAGCGGTGATAAGCAACCGAGAGGAAATCGGATGGATGTCTTGCCCATTTTTCACGGGTGTAATGGGTGGCCTCATCCTGCTTGCCATGGTTCGGGCATCTGGGTCATGATAGGGCCGTGATGGAGAGAGGGTTTTTTCAACAAGCAACGTTATTCATGCTCGTGCTTACTGCTGCATGTCTGGCGCTGAATGTCGTGGGCTGGATTCGCTTGCGCGCGTTGTGGCGCGTGGCTTCGGGGAGGCAGGGAGCGCTTTCTCCGCGTGAGACCCACGGTCTCAATCAATTGACCGGCCTCATTCGCCTGGAGGCCGGATACTTCACAATGCTTTTTCTCTATGTGCTGGTCTATCCAGGTGTGCTCGCCCTCTGGCCGGTTATCTTTGTCGTCCTGTATCACTGGTTGGGGTGGGCAGCCAATGAAGTGACGCGCACGACCTTGCATCTCGCTGCCACTCTCCAACGCAAGGTGACTCCTCCTTCATCTTTTCGCCTGCGGGTGCGCCGCGCCCTCGCTGTGATTGGCGTGCTCGATGTCATCGAGGCGGCCATCCTCGTTTACATTATGATTGCACTCGGTAAATCCCTCCGTCATGTTCTCGGTTAGCGATCTCAAAGATTTTGTGGTTAGAAGCCCGTCTCGGCTATCCCGATAATCCAACACTTGCGCTTCGTCGCTGGGAGCAGGATTTGCGTGATGAGGAATGACGGCGGCTGTGCAGTCGCCCTTGGTGGCCGACCCGAGTACCGGGTCAGGCGCGAGGAGGAGCCGGCTTGAACAATACTTCCAGTTGTCGCTCGATTCGATCTAAGCGTTGTTCAACAAGTGCGATGCGTTGCTCGACGGCCACGAAGCGCTGCTCGAACCGCTTCTCGAGTGAATTGAATCGTTCGTCAAACCGCTTCTCGAGCGAATTAAATCGCTCGTCAAAGCGCTTCTCGAGCGAATTGAACCGCTCGTCAAACCGCTTCTCTAACTGGTCAAGCAATCGCTCAACCTGACGCAGGTTGAGCCAGGAAGCGCCAAAGATGGCGAAGACCAGACTTGCCACGGCAATCGTCGCGGAGATGATCGCAACCGTCGGATTCATCGGATGCGAAGGATAGCATTCATGGCCCTGGATAAGCAATGCGGAAGACCATTCAATCAAGCGCTTCCGTGGAGGACGTGCGTGGTGCTGGATTCCTTCCTTTTCTCCTCTGCAAATAATGATCTCCCGGCGGATCACCGGCGGATGAAAGATTCTAACGGGTTACCGTTCGGTTGGTGAATTTCGTCCGTTGGCAAACGCACCCTCATTCTATATGCCGTGCATGAGCACATGGGCCATCCCGTGTGAACGATCCTTTCCCCCTACAGCGCTCCTCTCCACTCAGAGGAGCGCGTGGTCAGACTTTCCAGGGCAGCTATGATCTTCCGGTGGGCCCGTTATTTTCATTGATCCTGTTCCGTGGTCCTGGTCTTATTTCGAGAGGGGTGAGTCTACGGGAGAATGCCCTAAGCTTTCGGGAAGATCCTGAACGTTCCCTCCTACATCCCGGGAGGAGCTGTTCGTCGAACGAGGAGAAGTGCCGTAGGGAAGGGAGAAAGATCAACTGCTGCCGACACGAGGATATCGCCCTGATTATTCAGAGTCACGCCGTGAAATTCCGTGAGCCGTCTCATTGTATCATCCGGCAGTGACTGGCCGTTGAGGAGAATGGGACTGAGGCCGTCAGTCGTGGAAAGAAAGATGCCGCGTCCGGCCGTCCCCCAGCGAGCATAAAAAGCAACATCACCTCGATCGTTGACAGCCGGTCGGGCGACCCCCCGAAAGACTTCGCCGTCAGTTCCGGGAGCTTCCATCCCGCTGATGGCGACAGCACGGAGCTGGTTTTGATCGTAGACGAAGACACCGCTTCGCTCTTCGCCGATGAAAACCGAGTCGAAGACGATGACCCCTTGATTGTTGATCATAACGCTGCCAAACGTTCCTAGAGCTTCTCCGTTCGTGCCCGGCACCGGTTGCTCTGAGCGGGCGATGATTCGGGTTCGCCCATTGGAGTAGAGGAGGACGGCCTCGGAGGTATCATCCAGTTCTGCTGTGAAGACAAGATCGCCTCGGTCATTTAGCCAGAGATCCTTCGAAGCCAGCAAGCCATATCGTAAACTGGTTCCTGGAACAAGCTGAGGGGTGATGGCGATCACCTGAAGAGGCCTGCTCGGTGGGGCAAGGACGATGGCTTCCTGTTCCGTCGCATTTTGATCAATGCTACAGGTGAAGGCCACGGTTCCTGCGGAGTTAATCACGGCGTGACCAAAGCCACTGAACGTCGCTCGGGCCAATCCGGGGACAGGTTGACCGGTCAGCGCGACTGCCTCCACCGTTTCTCCTGAAACCCGGAAAACGCCCATCGTGGCCGTCCCGCCGGTAATTTGAGCTGTGAATGCCAGGCGACTCTGGCCGGCAACCCGGCGACGCTGCGAAGGGGTTTCGCCGAGCGCCCGAAAAATTCCCCCGTTGGTTCCAGATGCTAACTTCCCCATGAGAATCCGGGGATTGGATCCCTCCTGGCTAGCGCGATAAATACCGAGTCCATTGCCGCTCATCTCGGCGGTGAAACTCACTTCTCCATCATCCCCCAGACCGACATCCGTTGACAGGCGAAGGTGGCGAGGGGCAGGGATCGTTGTTTCCGATGTAATCGCTGCGCGAATCTGGCCCGCCTCCCACAGATAGATTCCTTCGGTTGTCGGCTGGACCGTCTCACCAGCGAAAGCGAGAATTCCTGATGCATTCAGAGCAAGGTCGCCCGTTGGAATAAAGCGTCGAGCACTGCTTCCTGTCACGGTCTGTGCTGACAATATGACGAGATTCAGTGCGCCGCGGCGAAAGAGGAAGATTCCTCGGGCGTTGTCGTCAAACGTAACTTGGACAGCCCACTCACCGAGGAGATTACTCCTGACCGGCGAGAACGAAACAATCCGCCTTTGCCCGGCGGCGGGAATTGGCCGGCCTCCCAGGAGCACCGGCTGGGCAGTGCCGTTGGTGGTAGTGAAGATGCCACCCGCTGCTTGTCCCCCGATGACGGCCCCCTCAAACGCGACCTCACCACTTGTGGAGATGAGAGTGGCATTACTAAAGCGGCTGAATCGCCCACCGATTCCCGGAGCTGTTTGTCCTGCCACAACGACAGTGCTCCATGCTCCGGCCCGGAAGAGAAATAGACCGGAGGACGCCTGTCCCCCTTGAACGCCGGCTTGGATCAATATGGTTCCATCAGGTGCAAGCGCTTGGACACTCGCTGCGGTGAACTGACCACCGACAGTCCCTGGAGCTGGCATGTTGAGGACGGCAACCGGTTGGAGAGTCCCGGCGAAAAGGAAAGCGCCCAGGTCTGTATCGCGGAACAGTCCCGTGAAGGCCACCTCTCCGTTATCCCCGACAAACACGTTCAAGAAGTCCTGGAACGAAGCGAAAACAGGCCCGGGCACCCGATCTCCGGAGGAAACGATGACGCGAATATCCTTCGTCTCAGCCCGATGGAGGAAAACTGCAACTCCTCGCTGGCTACCAAAAAATGATGCGATAAAGGCAACATCCCCTCGATTGTTTATGCCCACGCTGGTGAAGCGGTCGAAAAAGAGGGAATCCCGTCCCGGCACCTTTTGCGCAGTGAGTGCAAGAGGGCTAATAGAATCTCGGGACTGCAAATACAAACCCGATCCCCCACCGGCAATAAAGGCTATCTGTCCGGCGTCGTTCAGCGCGATATTGCCAAATTGCGAGAAACTCCCCTCGGCCTCCAGAGCAGTGCCAGTCAGAGCGACTACCTGGAGGGTTCTCTCCGGCGGCGCTTGAGCACGGGCCAGGGGAGAGCAATAGTGAAGACCAATCAGAGCCCAGCAGATCGTTACAACCAGATAGCTCTTGTTCTTTGAACTATCACAAACGACTAAGCTCAGAAGCCCCCGTCTCCACATAGACGACACACTCTCGGACTGTGAGCGCGAACTTACGCCTGACCCCCGGGATCCAGGACATTAATGGGGAAGCGACACATTGTTGAGGCTGTGTTCTCCTCTGGATGGCCGTTGCAGCTGACGTAACTCTGCATGTGGTCCCGGTCCGGTTAGTCGCATGTCCCCCATCTCTCGTTCACCATCCGTTCTCTCCCGCGAAATTGAATCGGGGGGATCAAGCGACCAACTATTGGTGTAATCGTGCGGTAGGTATAAAGTACCTCGACTTCAACGAGGTCACATGGCCCGCCGGCATTGTTCTCCCGTGCTGCGCCGGATGCACGACGACCTCTCCAGCTCCGGACATTGATATGGGCGTTCTGACCGGGCAAGAGGTCGCTCCACCGCTTGGCTGCCTGCTTGATCAATCCCAGCCGGGTCCCGTTCTGTTCGCCGACGCCGGTGACGGCAAATCGAGCGCCGGCTCCGGCCGCATACTGAACTGTTACCCACGCGAAGGCCAATCGGCCGAGATCAACAATCGCAAGGATGAGGAAAAGAAGAAGGGGAATAACAAAGGCGGCTTCAACGAGCGACTGACCCCGCTGCCGGCGGCTCGTCCGTACTCGCGCTCGTTCCATACCCCTAGAATCAAATCATACAGTGACCTAAGTGAGATGGGGCGGGCCTGCCCTTCACCTGTCGTCAGCTCGCCTTCTAGCGGGTCGCCTGCCCCATCTGGTTACGAAGGGTGAAAAACCCTGTCACGGGTTACTGGATCAGACGATATCCCAATTGCTGGCCGATCTTCTTGAACAAATCCCGGATGGCCGTGCTGTTGGGAGCAACATAATAGTGATCGTCCGTTCCAGGTCGAGAGGAGGCTACATACTTGAGGAGCTGTCCGTCACTATAGTCGGTGCAGCCATTCCTGCAGTAGCGAATGACAAAGATTTCAATCTTCTGCTGCTTGGCCAAATCTGCTTCAGTGCGAACGGCCTGATCAAGACATCCATTGTCATCGCAGTGGCAGGTAGTAACCCCCATTCCGTAATAGGCATTCGCGTCTGGATTCCGAGCCGTTCCGTCGCAATAGGTCGGCCCGTCGTCGTTCCCACCGTCAGTCAGCAGGATCATTACCTTGCGGAACCGGTCCGGATTCCCGCCTTCGCTGTAGGGAGGATCAGGGGTGAGTACGTGGCGCCCCCACTTGATCCCTTCGGAGATAATCGTCCCAGAGCTGGCAGTGGTTGTGGCCGGCGCGGTCATCTTTCTGATCGCATTCTTGATGGCGGTTTTGCTCGTCGTCAAGCCCATCGTTGGAGGGATCGGTACGAGACACGTTTCGTACACCTTCACCTGATTGAGGGTCCCGTCGGCATTCCGGCAACCGTCCGGTAGACCATCCACTCCCGCCGGGATGCGGACTTTGGATCGGAAGGGAACCAAACCGATCTTGACGGACTGAACGCTCCCCTCAGGCATGAGTAAATCCACAAGCTGGTTGGCAGCGTTTCGGACATTGGCGATTGGAGTGCCGTTCATACTTCCGCTGTTATCAATGACCATGACTACTTCCAGATCATTGAACCCAGCACAGGCCGATGCCGTCACGGTTCGACTCCGAATTCCTGCCAGGGCCAGGAATGTCATCGGAACATCCACCCGACCGTTGACGCAAAGCGTGCGGACCTGTGACCCCGGCTCCAAACTCTGTATTTGCGCCTCCGGGTAATTTCGTGTGAGATATTCTGAGGCTCCGGTAGACACTGCTCCTTGAGTCATATCCGGGTCGTCCGTGAGCCGAATCGCTCCCGCCAGGGCAGCCGAATCAACGGCTCCTTGCAACCTCACCTTGGCGATATAGACGCGCCCAAAGTCTATCCCTATCCCTGCCATACCAAGCACAATTGGCATGGCGATGGCGATGATGGGGAGTACTTGTCCGCCGGCACGTTCGCGCTGCCGAGTCTCACGGCACGGGCATGACCGTCCGCGCCCGGAGCTGAAACGGCGAGGGGACAATGTTCCGAAGAATGGCAACACTGCCGAAAAGTAAGAAGCGATACGCATAGGTCACCTCCACAGTCACCATATCTTGGCCGGAATTATCCCGCCCATACGTCACAGTTGTCGTCGGCCCGGGTCCTGGCAGGCGGTCGGTGAGCGTGCGCACAAGCTCCTGTACCTCTGAGACCGGGGCTCGCTCAGCAGCCAATCGCGCTCCATCTCGGCTCGCATTGTAAATCGTGAGATAAGAATTAATCGCATTGCCGATCTCGATGAGCCCAAAGAGCAAAATCGCCACGATCGGGAGTACCAAAACGAACTCCACGAGCGCCTGCCCGAGTGCAGGATTTTCGACCCGGTTCATCATGTTTCCAACCCGATAGTCAGTTTTTCGTTCTTGAGCACCTGTGCTTTTAGCTCGCACTGTTGTCTCTGCCTCTTTCATCTGTTGGAGCAGAGCCCAATCGGTTTGAAACACCCCTTCTCCTTGACGCCGAGGGCAATTTAATGATGGCTTACAAATGGAGTCAATCGGTTAAGCAGAGTATTTTTCTTTGGGCCGACACCCGATAGAGGGAGGATGAGTGCTAAGCAATGTTCTGGCTCTTTCTTTACAGGCCAAGAAGATTACGGAGGTCCACGGAGATTGATTCCTCTCATCCGAGCGTGGTAATGTGACAGCCCCTGAGCATGGAATTTTGTTATGGACTGGAGGTGGCATCGGCGGTATCTTTTGGGTGCAGTTCTGGCTTTAGCCTTGGCGACATTCGTTTGGCAGGTGGATCGGTTTGCCGCTGAGGTTCAAGGGCAACGGTGGATTCTCGATGATTTTGCCGCATATTGGGCAGCCGCTCGACTCACTCTTTCCGGTGATGATCCCTATTCCCCCGGGAGTGTTGGTGCTGTTCAACGGCCGCTTGGATTAAGAGAGGATCAATTCCCCCTGGTGATGTGGTACCCGCCGTGGGCGCTTCCCCTGGTCCTGCCCTTCGGGCTGATGAGCTATGCCGGGGGCCGCGTCGCCTGGCTCTTGGTGAGTTTGCTCGCGTTGCTCATCGGTGCTCAATTGCTTTGGCGCACGTATGGAGGTGAGACGCGGCGGTACGGCTGGTCGTGGGTCATTGCTCTGACCTTCGTCCCCGCCTTTGCTTCACTGGTTTGGGGGCAGGTGGGGCCACTGATGTTGCTTGGTATTGCGCTCTTTCTTCGGTTCATTCTGGTCGGGCGTTGGGCGCTGGCTGGAGCAGCGACACTTCTTCTCGCACCCAAGCCTCATGTGCTCTACCTGTTTTGGATCGCTCTCGCTCTCTGGGTAATCTGGGAGCGACGCTATACGGTGATCGCTGCCACAGCCGCAGCACTCATGTTGGCGACGGGAATTTCTCTCGTTTTACGTCCGACGATTGTCGGCGATTACCTTCGCACAATGATAAATCAGGGACCTACCTTCTGGATTACTCCAACTCCGGGAAGCTATCTCCGGCTTCTCGCAGGCCACGAAAATGTGTGGGTGCAGTTTCTGCCCGTTGGAATCGGACTGGTCTGGCTCATCCTCCACGGGTGGAAACGGAGGAACTCCTGGAGGTGGGATCATCAGCTTCCGACGGTGATCCTCGTTTCTGTGGTCACAACGCCCTTTGCCTGGGTGCATGATCAGGTTGTGTTCCTTCCCGCCCTTATCAGCTGTTTCCTCCAGTGGCGAAGAATGGGAGGCCGTCTGGCCGCGAAAGCTCTTGCTCTTTTGGGCTATGTCGTCGTTAATACACTCCCCTTCACGGCGGCTACGCCGACGATGAAAAGCCTCACGCCGGGGGTCATTGCCGATCGGTTGCCGCCAGGCCAGGCCAATCAGTTTTGGCTGGTCTGGATGGCGCCGGCATTTCTGGTGGGCTATTTGCTCTGTCGGCGGGCATTCGAGCATCCCACAGGTCGGTCCTCGTAGTACTGGTTTTCCTGGTGGCGCAGGCTTTCTGGCCTGCGTGTTTTTTTCCACAGGCGTGAAAGGTTGGGTTACCTATAGCGCGGGCTTTCCAGCCTGTGATCTTTTTACGCAGACTGGAAAGTCTGCGTTCCATAAAGCCTGCGCTACAAAGTCTGCGCTACTTCCGCTCAAAGATGACGGCGCGATCGTCGCGATAGATTTCCTGCCATCGAGGGGACGAGCGAGCAGCGTCAATAGCCCTTTTCTGTTCGTGGGGGCTCAAAAGCAAGTACCTGATCTGATATTTG
>DATLZR010000025.1 GCA_035573895.1 Blastocatellia bacterium
TCGTCCTCGCCTTGAACGCCATCAGCCGCCAGATCGTCCAGAATGCCGAACTGAGCCGATTCCTCGACGTTCGCGCCGAACCCGTAGCGATCCAATGGAGTCCGCTCGTTCTCTTCCTCCTGACCTTCGTCATGGGATTGGGGATTGTCGCCTGGATGCTCAGCCGATTGGTGGCCGCAAGCAAAGTGAGCGCCCACGAACCCGCCTTCTGATCGGGCGTGCCGTTGACTGTGGTGTCGCAACGAGAGCGGCTCTCGATCACGTCGTGGGGTCAGAGTCGCGTTCATGGGCTTAAACGAGGCGGACTTCGCCGGCGTATTGGTGATCGAGAACGGCTCGATCCGACTCTCGGCCAAACCCGCTACTGGTGGTGGGCCGCAGGTCTCGTCACGTGATTGACAGAGGCCGAGCGCGTGAGTACTTTTGCCGGGCTCTGGCGGGAAAAATGTCGCACGGTAAAGAGGAATGATGTTACTTGCGCCGGGTGCACCGATGAGACGGGGCGCGCAGGGCGAGAAGGCGAGGGGCCGTCGAGCGGCAGATGATTCCCTCTCTCGCCGACTGCGACAATGGTATGAGCGATACGGGCCGGTTGCCGGATTCGTCATCGGCTTTGTTTACGATACGCTCACTCTCACGCGGATTGATCGGCTCGTGGACAATCTCATTTTGCTCGGGTACGCGGTGGCGGCGGGCGTGCTCATCACCCTGGTGGGTCTCAGTGAACGGGGACGTCCGCTTCCGGCGTGGCTCGGTCGGAATCAAAATCTCCTGACCAGTGCCACCCACTTTTTCCTCGGCGGGATGCTGTCGAGCTTCGTCGTCTTTTATTTCAAGAGCGCCGGTGTGGGACAATCGTTCGTCTTCGTCGTTTTACTGATCGGACTCATGCTGGCCAACGAATTCTTCGCCGACCGACTGCACAATCTCAAGCTCCTGATCGGTCTCTACTACTTCTGCTGGTTCGCCTTCCTCACGTTCTTCGTCCCGGTGGTAACGCACGTGATGGGGACGGGCGTCTTCCTGGCTAGTGGCATTGCGAGTTTCGTTCCTCCGGCAGCGATTCTCGGAATCATCTATCGAGGCCGACGGCACCGCCTGTGGCCGGAGGTGATGCCGGTGGCGAGCATCCCTCTGGTCGTGTTTCTCACCGTCACGGTGTTTTACTTCCTCAACTGGATTCCGCCGGTGCCTCTGGCGCTCAAAGAGGGAGGGATTTACCGCAGCGTTCGGCGCGTGGGAGACCGCTACGAAGTACGGTATCAAAAGCCGCCCTGGTGGCGCTTCTGGCGACAGGATGAGCGAGACTTCGCCTACCGGCCCGGCGATGCGGTCTATTGTTTCGCGGCCGTATTTGCTCCCACAGCCTTTCGAGAAGAGGTCGTTCATCACTGGCAGCGGCGAGATCGAACGGGAGAGTGGATCACGACCGATGTCCTGACCTATTCGGTCGTGGGTGGACGCGAGGGAGGCTATCGGGGCTACACCGTCAAACGGAACATCACGCCCGGCTCCTGGCGGGTGGATGTCCGAACCCTCTCCGGCCGACTTCTGGGTCGTATCTCATTCGAGGTGGTTGCCGGCGGCCCCTCAAGACCTCTCCTGACGGCCTTCCGCTGACGCCGGGCGGAGTCGCGCGTCATCTTTTGCCTCTTCCCGAAGAGGCATGTAGAATCAGCCACTAATTTCGGAAGTGGAGGATGCCGGTGAGGTGGGGAAGGCCCGATGGGTTCGATGTACGGGAGCGCAGCTCCGCTCTCCAGAAGATATGCGCGGCCTGGAGTGGTTTTTTCTCCCCCCATCGGGCGCGATACCCCTCGCGCCCGCACGCCGCATTCCCCTGCAGAATGCACCGGGGCTTGATTTTTCCCGATGGGGTGAGTAATCTTGTCGTGCTTTTGTACTTTTTACTTGACGGCATTTTAAGTGGGTGTCTATGAGGCTGAGCAAACGACTCGAAATTTATCTTCGAGAGGTTCGATTCCTCGTTAAGGGATTTCTTTCGACCGAGCATCCCATCCTGGCGCATCTGGTGGTGACGCGTCGGTGCAATCTTTCCTGTGCCTACTGCAATGAATATGACAGCGTATCCCAACCGGTTCCCACCGAGGTCCTCCTTCGGCGCGTAGAGATTCTCGGCGACATGAAAGTCGGTTGCGTGACGCTGACCGGAGGGGAGCCGCTTCTGCATCCCGAACTGGAGACGGTCATCGCTCATATTCGCAAACAGGGGGCACTGGCCGGGCTCATCACCAACGGCTATTTGCTCACGCGCGAGCGCATTCGCAAACTCAATGCCGCCGGACTGGACCATTTGCAGATCAGCATAGACAACGTCAAGCCCGACGAGGTGTCGAAAAAGAGCCTCAAGGTGCTGGATCAAAAGCTCGTCTGGCTGGCGGAACTGGCTCAGTTCCGCGTCAACATCAACGCCGTCCTCGGCTCCGGCGTGCGCCATCCGGAGGATGCCCTGGTCATCGGACAGCGAGCCATCGAGCTGGGATTCACAACCTCGCTTGGCATCATTCATGATGGGCTGGGGATGCTCAAGCCGCTGGTTGGAGTGGAGCGCGAGGTGTACCTGCAGATGCGCGACCGGGGGAAACGAAATTACACGCGAATACGAAAATTTCAGGACAATTTGATCAACGGAAAGCCCAACGAGTGGCGATGTCGCGCCGGTGCGCGCTATCTCTACATCTGCGAGGATGGTCTGGTCCACTACTGCTCGCAGCAACGGGGATATCCGGCTATTCCTCTCGAACAGTACACCAAAGAAGATCGCCGCCGGGAGTATTTAACCAAGAAAGCGTGCGCCCCCTACTGCACGATCGCCTGCGTCCACCAGGTCGCCTGGTTCGATAACTGGCGCGACCCTCAGACCAACGGCGTCAAGGGAATGGTGCGACGGGACGCGATCAAAGTCATCAAAGCCGTATCGCAAACAGAGTAATATCCCCGAGCGATCGTCGAGGAAGGCCCAATCCATCGGTCGTCCACCGGAGACCCACCCGACCTCCCATTGGCGAGGGGGGCGGAAGCCCGCACAGGAGAACTCTTCCCTCGGCGTGAGGAACGAGAACACGATGCCCGGCCAGGCGGACCGGGCGACCGTGTGGATTTCCCTCACAACCGGGCGAGAAAATTCTTGAGCAGGCGCTTGCCTTCGAGCCCCGACATGATGGATTCGGGGTGAAACTGGACACCCTCGCAGAAGAACTGCTTGTGGCGCACGCCCATGATGACGCCATCGGATGTCGTCGCTGAGATCTCCAGGCACTCAGGCAACGAGTTTCTCTCGATCACCAGGGAATGGTAGCGCGTGGCGGCAAACGGATTGGGAAGATTCTCGAAGATCGTTTGCCCGTCGTGGATGATGAGGCTCGTCTTCCCGTGCATGAGCGTGGGTGCGCGGACGATGCGCCCGCCGAACGCGTAGCCGATGGCCTGGTGGCCGAGGCAGACGCCGAGGATGGGAATTGTCCCGGCGAGCCGACGAATCGCCTCCACCGTCACACCGGCGTCTTCCGGTGTTCCCGGTCCGGGCGAGATCACCAGCCCCCGGGGACGCCGGGCGACGATGTCTTCCACCGTGATCTGATCGTTGCGAAAGACCTCGACCTCCGCGCCCAGCTCGCCCAGATACTGGACCAGGTTGTGAGTGAACGAATCGTAATTGTCCAGGACCAGGATCATAAGCCCGACTGTTTCGCTGGAGTCGGCTCGACTTTCCTCACCCGGAACTTGATGGGGACCTTGGTGACGGGTGCTTTCGATTGGTCGGTCTCCAGCTTCTCAAATTTTTCCACCACATCCATGCCGTCGGCGACGCGGGCGAAGGCCGTGTACTTTCCATCGAGATTGGAAGCGCGTCCCAGACAGATGAAGAAAATGGCGCTGGCGGAGTTCGGATCATCGGCTTTCATCTGGATCATGCCGACGATGCCTTTATTGAACTCGATCTTTCCGATTTCGGCG
>DATLZR010000026.1 GCA_035573895.1 Blastocatellia bacterium
TCGCCAGCAAACGATCCCCTATTTCGGTTTAGTCGAAGTTGAAAATCTCATCAGGCGCTGTTGAGAAAATCTACACTTTCCGCCGAAGGGATTGAGCAAGAAAAGACCGTGGCTTCCACCCGGAAGGGACGCCGATTCGCCGGTGATGTTCTCATGAGGGATTTTTTCGCAGGAATTGCTCGTGAATGAACGGTTGCCACGAACTAAGATTGGGGAGACGCTGTGCGCAGCCGGTTTGACCATCCTTCCGCAGGCCTACGTTCTCTGAGTGTTTCCAAGAAACTCTCCCGCGGAGCGGCAGCTCCACCCGGAAACCGTGAGGACTCCTTTGGTATCATTTCCCCACCAGTCCGGGATGAAGCCCCTCATCGCGATGAGGGTTCATTCGCTCCCCCGGATATTGAGGCTCTGAGATATCCAGACGCTCAAATACTGCTCTCGAAATCTCGAAATTTACTGGCATCAAGCTTGCTAACGGTCAAGAAAAACGTCACCGGGTGGACCGCCCCACCCGGTACGATGACGTGGAAGCTACCGGTCAGAGTAACCGTGGTGCAATCACGTGGTCTCAACAGGATAAGTGAGAGGCAAGAAAGAGGAATCCGTCGGAGTGGGGAGGCGGTCCCCACCTCCGACGAAGAGGAGGATGGGGGGACTGAATAGCTCTAGTCGGTGAGGCCAGGCTTGTGTCACAGCGAGAGCACCACCACATCGAGGGTCGAAGCCCCTGCGACGAACGGCAGGATTGTGCCAGATGGTGAACTGGTACATCTTGCATTAGCTCCCGATGGCCCCGAGCCCATTATGTGTGGTAATGGCGATCACGCTCGGGCGTGGAGGAATCACCCCATCTGGCCACGTGCTAGTGGGGGCTGTGAGGGAACTTCCCTCGCCCGGATGTTGAATAGCCACAAAGAGCGTGCGGTAATCGGGTGTGAATTCTGGACCACAGATTTCCGCACCCACCGGTCCGCTCAGGAATTGGCGCACAAAACCCCGCTCTTCACCCTCGACGGGAACGGCGAACAATCCATCATTTTTCTGGAAGGTTCCCGGCATCCCATCGGTAGCGATCCAGAGATGGCCATTGCCGTCAAACGTGATATTGTCAGGACAGGAAATGGGGCTGACAAGCGTAGGATCAAATCCGGCGAAGAAGGTTTGATCGCCGGGAACCATCGGATCGCCACAGAGTAAGAAAATCTCCCAACGGAAAGTCGTGGAGGTTGGATCACCGCCGTCCTCGGTGAGTTCAATGATATGGCCATGCCGATTATTGGCCCGCGGGTTGGCCTGATTCACGCCGGGCTGCCCGGAGCTACCGCGACGAGTATTGTTGGTCATGACGCAGTACACTTTGCCGGTAATCGGATTCATCTCGATATCCTCGGGACGATCCATCTTTGTCGCCCCCAACACGTCAGCAGCAGCACGCGTGTAGATGAGCACCTCAGCTTGCGACCAGGTGGCCAGAGGTCCTTGCCCGGCCTGGAGGGGGAGCCACTGTCCGGTTCCATCATCGTTGAACTTGGCAACATAGAGGGTCCCTTCATCCAGCAGCCCAAAATTGGCGTCGCGACGGGTGAGGTTCATCGGCCGCCGACTGACAAACTTGTAGATGTACTCGAATCGCTCATCATCCCCGGAATAGACGACGACTCGACCGTCGGGAGCAACGACAACGGTTGCCGCCTCGTGTTTAAACCGTCCCAAAGCCGTGCGCTTTCGAGGGATGAAATGGGGATTATAAGGATCTACCTCAATCACCCATCCGAACCGGAAGGGTTCATTGGGCTCCTTCCCAACGTCGAAGCGATCATGATGTTGCTCCCAGCGACGCTCGCTGGCTCCACTGGGCACTCCGTAGCGAGCATGCATCGCCTTGCGTCGGTCCGAATCCGGGAGCGCGTTGAGGTTGGCGAAATATTGATTGAAATTTTCCTCGCAGGTCAGGACAGTTCCCCAGGGAGTTTTTCCGCCCGCGCAGTTATTGAGCATCCCCCGCACTCGTGTCCCTGTGCGATCATACGACACTTTGAGCAGGTCGTGTCCCGCCGCCGGACCGGTGAGGAGCATTTCGGTCTCTCCCGTGATGCGACGGTTGAAGAAAGAGTCCCGGTGATATTTCCATTCTCCTGCCTGAGTTCTCTCCACTTCGACGACCGACAGGCCATGTGCCGCCAGTTCGACATCCACCTGCTCCCGCGTCGGAGCGGAAGCGGAATAACGGACGAACATTAACTCCGGGCTCGTGAATTCATGATTGACCACCAGCAGTCCGTGCGTGGGATTGTTGGAGTCGTGGTCGGGCAGGGGGAAATAGCCCACATAATCGCAATTGTACCCGAACTGTCGCGCTTGAGAGCTGGCCGTCTGATTGAGGAGATTGAATTCGGGGGCATCCGGGAAAAGAGGATCTCCCCATCGAATCAAGATCTGCGAAGAATAGCCCGGCGGAACCAGCACGGCATCGGCGGCGCTCAAGCGCACGGGCTGGAAAGCTAAGCTTTGCACCCCTTGCCCTGACGAGACCATCCGGCCGGGTTTCACGATCAGCAGAGGGATCGTCGCGGCCGCCCCTTTCAGGAAAGAGCGGCGGGCCAGCCGCCGTCTCAGAATGCGCGAGAAGGTTTCCCCTCGCCTCTCATACTGCTCTGCATGTCGCTTTGCCATCTCCAACGACCTCCTTTCCTTGGTGTGATGTGCCGTGGCACAGCCTCATCATAGGAGAGCGGATTTAACTTTTCGTGAGAAGAAAGAAAAATGTGTGGGAAATCTTTCCTGAGTCAGTATTGAGAGCAAGAGAGGGGGCGACGGGGCCCGCCGAGAAACCCGTCTCCCGCCGGGAGCGGAGGACCCGGAATCCCTCGCCCTCCCCCGATCTTCGCCCGGTTTGGTCAGGAGGCTTGCCATCGGAGAGCAAGTATGGTAAGTACTTACTGACTTCTTGGAGACGAAGGGAGGCGCGGATGAAAGCAGGCGCGACGCTCGCGCGGCGAACGAAGGGGCGGGTGAGGCTCTCGGCGGCGGACCGGCGATTGCAGATCGTCCGCACGGCCATGGACCTTTTCGCCCGCAAGGGGTTCGACGGGACGACCACCAAGGAGATCGCCCAGGCTTCAGGGGTGACCGAGGCCATTATCTTTCG
>DATLZR010000027.1 GCA_035573895.1 Blastocatellia bacterium
GATGGTGATCGTCGGCACCTGGGGATTGCGGGGCCGCCAGTCGAAGGCATCGCGCGTCAGGCCCAGCTTCAGCTCGTTAATCACGTTAGGCCTGATCAGCGTGGTGTTGGTCAGGCCAACATTCTGGCTGCGGAAGCTCGTGTCCAGGCCGAAGAACTCGGTGAGCAATGAATTCGACGCTAGGGGAGCCAGATTGTTCGTCTGATTGAAGATGTACCGACCGCTGATGCGGTTTCGCCCGCCGAATCCCTGGTGATCGAGCCGCACGACAAAGGAGTGAAAGTCCGAGCTGTCGGGTCGCGTGATCACCGTCTCGGCGGAGACGGGAATCTGCTCGTTGCCGACGGTGACAAACCGCGGATTCTCCGTGGCGACAGGACGCGGGAATCGCTGCAGCAGATCGCGCGCCACCGGTCCGGTTGCCGCACGAATCGCTTCCGCTGTGAAGAACCGCGCTCGCTGACTCGTCGAGGATCGAAGCGTCGTCGCTTCATAGGATCCGTAGGCGAAGAATTTGTCCTTGAGGATGGGGCCGCCGAGATCGAAGCCAAACTGATTTCGGACAAAGGGAGGCTTCTCTCTTTCAAAGAAGTTGCGGGCCCGCAACGACCGATCGCGATGGAACTCCCACACGGTTCCGTGAATCTCGTTGCTGCCGGACTTTGTCGCCACGCTGAGAACTCCGCCGGAGAGCCGCCCGAATTCAGCGCCGAATGTGTTGCGGATCAGGCGGAATTCCTCCACGCTGTCGAGGGGAACGACAATCTGAGCAAATCCCGCTACCACCGGATCGTTGTTCTCAATGCCATCAACCAGGAAGTTCGTTCCCCGGCTTCGCGCTCCACCGATAGAAAATCCGCCGGTATTGCTACCGATTCCCCCGGCCACCACACCGGGCTGGAGCAGAGCGAGCTGGGTGAAATCACGAGTCACCAGCGGCAGATCAACGATGCGTCGCTTATCCACCAACCCGGAGAGGCGTCCTTCCTCGGTGTTGATCAGCGGAACCTCACCCGTCACGGTGACGATCTCACTGATCTCGCCGACTTCCAGCGTGACATCTACGCGCTTGACTTCGTTTACGGTCAGCTCGACGTTATCAACGGCTGCCGTCTTGAATCCCTTTTGCTCGACTTTGATCTCGTAGATGCCACGTGGCAGATTGGTGACGCGGTATAAGCCACTCGTGTCGGTGGTCGTCGTCATCGTCAGATTAGTTTTCACCTCCCGGATCGTCACGGTAGCTCCCGCGACAACAGCTCCGGTTGCGTCCGTGACAACCCCGGTGATGGTACCTGTAATGGTCTGTGCCCTGGCAGGAACTGCCAGTACAAGCAGACTCAGAAGTACAAGATGACTGAGGACTGCCTGAGCAGTGCGAGTCATCATCCTCTTTTCCTCCCTTTAAGGTTGTAAGGGTTTGGCATGCTCTTAGGATATGCAAATACTGTGCCAGATGGGTTGAAACATCTAACCGGAGAAAAATCAAGTGGATCTGGCAACCAACGAATCCGAAAGCCGTCTCGTACTTCCATTTTTCTGGAAGCCACTTCCATTTTTCTGGAAATGGTCTCTGCCCTCAAAGTTAGCTAAAGTTTCCCTGCTGCCCGGAAAACATCGGTTAGCTATGTCGCCCCGTTGCGTGGCGTCTGCTCCGGCTTTCTCGGCTGTCTGAAAATCTGATAGAGTTGGGGGGCCAGGTCGAGTGGGTTGCGCAGTGCGCGATATGATTGAGGTCGAAGTCGAGAAGGTGGTTTATGGTGGGGATGGGCTTGCGCGGCATGGCGGTCGCGTCTTACTCATTCGGGGAGCGGCTCCCGGCGACCGGTTGCGCGTGAAAATCATCGCCGAGAAGGCCGATTACGCTCGCGCGGAGATCACCGAGATTGTCGTTGCTTCGCCGGAGCGCCGACCGCCCCCCTGCCCGTATTACGGACGGTGCGGCGGTTGCCAGCTCCAGCACCTCCGCTACGAGGCTCAGCTTCGCGCCAAGGTCGCCATGATTAAGGAGTCGCTGGCCCGTATTGCCGGACTCCACTGGACGGATGAAATCCACATCATTCCGTCGGAGGAATTCCATTACCGCCTGCGGGCCGAGCTGAAGGTGGATGCTGCCGGCGACCGGGTGAGACTTGGTTATTATCAGCCTTCGTCTCACATCCTCTGTGAGGTTGACCGGTGTCCGTTGCTCAGCCCGGCGCTCAATCACACCCTGAGTCAATTGCGTAGTTATCCCGCCGGGGCCTTCGCCGGAGTGAGGGCCATTGATCTGGCACAGAGCGAGGAAGGACGTGTAGCGGTTCATCCTCCACCTCGATTTTTTCCGACAGGGACTTTTTCCGGCGAATCGAATGCCGGGAGTTCGGGCCCTTTCGTCGAGCCGGCTTCGGGTTCCTCACCGATGCCGACCCCCGAGCGGCAAGAGCTTTTTTCTCCGTGCGAGCTGGTTTGGCGGGTGGGCGGCTACATCTATGGGTTTGATGTCCGCACGTTCTTTCAGGCGAACCGATTTTTGCTCCCGGAATTACTCAACCTGGTCGTTGCGGGCGAAGAGGGCGAGCGGGCGCTCGATCTTTTCTGTGGTGTTGGATTTTTCACCATGCCGCTGGCGGAGCGCTTTGCCCTCGTGCTCGGCATTGATAGCGACGCGCGGGCCATCGGGCACGCTCGCCGCAATGCGCGGTTGAACCGGCTTTCTCGTTGCCGATTCGAAGCAGCTCCGGTGGAAGCCTGGCTTCTCGCGCATTTCTCAGAGATGGTGGGGTGTGATCTGGTTGTTCTCGATCCTCCCCGGATGGGCCTCACCCGCCATGCGGGCGAAGCCCTCGCCCGACTGCAGCCGCGGCGCATCATCTATGTTTCGTGCAACCCCGCCACCCTGGCGCGTGACGTGAAACGGTTGCTCCAGCACGGGTACGACATTGTGTCCATCACCGCTCTCGACCTTTTTCCCCAAACGTTTCACGTTGAGACGGTCGTCCGACTCCGCCGATGATAAAGAAGCGGAGGGTTTGGCCGATCCTCACAATGGACGATAATCATGGATTGGGAACAGGCTCGGCGAGCGTGTACAATTCCGCTGCCCTGAGAGATGGGCGGGATTCTCACCAGCAAGGAGGATTGTGCGCGATGAAAAAGGCAGGAACGATTGTCGTTCTCATGGTTGTGGCGCTCGTGCCGATGGGCGTAGCTCAGTCGTCGGCCACGGAGATGGTTTTGATCAAAGCCGGTCGGCTCATTGACGTGAAGGCCGCCACCGTGTTGACGAATCAGGGAATTTTGATTGAGGGAGAGCGAATCAAGGAGGTTGGTCCGTTTCCCACGGTAGCCGATCATGCTCCCCGGGGCACTCCGATCATAGACTTGAGCGGGGTAACCGTTCTGCCCGGACTCATTGACTGTCATACGCATCTCACATCGCAGCCGGGCAATTATTACGAAGATCTCTTCCGAAAAAGTCCGATTGATCAGGCGGTGATCGTTCACGTCTATGCCCGTCGGACGCTGGAAGCGGGATTCACGACGGTGCGTGATCTCGGCGCGGCCGAATTCATTGATGTGGCCCTGCGCAAAGCGATTGACAGCGGCCTGGTCCTGGGACCGCGGATGCTGGTGGCGACGCTGGCCGTCGGAGCCACTGGGGGGCATGCCGACCTCACCGGCTTCTCTCCCTATCTCAAGTTTCAGCAGTTTTCCGGCATCGCCGATGGAGTGGATGAGATCCGCAAGCTCATCCGCTTCGAGGTCAAAAACGGAGCGGATTGGATCAAGTTGATCGCCACAGCCGGAGTTCTCTCCGAAGAAGAGTCTGCGGGTGCGCCGCAATATTCCTTCGAGGAGATGAAAGCGGCCGTCGAGGAAGCCGCCCGCTGGGGGCGCAAAGTAGCCGCTCACGCGCACGGAGCCGAAGGCATCGCGCTCGCCGTGCGTGCCGGCGTGGCCTCGATCGAGCACGGCAGTTTCCTCGACGACGAAGGGATTCGGCTGATGAAAGAGCGCGGGACGTATCTGGTCGCCGACATCTACAATGACGACTATATCCTGAGCGAGTATGCCCGACTCGGTTACCCGGAAAAGATCATCGAGAAGGAGCGTCGGGTCGGACGAATGCAACGCGAGAATTTTCAACGGGCGGTCCGCGCCGGCGTGCGCATCGCCTACGGGACGGATGCCGGCGTCTATCCGCACGGATGGAATGCCAAGCAGTTTGCTCACATGGTCCGGTGGGGAATGACGCCCATGCAGGCCATTCAATCGGCGACCATCAACGCCGCTGACTTACTGGGATGGGCCGATCGGGTAGGAGCCATCGCACCTGGGACATACGCCGATATCATCGCCGTCCGGGGGGATCCGCTTTCGGACATCAGCGTGCTGGAGCGCGTGGACTTCGTCATGAAAGGGGGCCGGGTTGTCAAAAACACTCTCAGCCAGTAGTTCCTGTTCGGTCGGTGTCGTTCGCCATGACCATGAGTCGCTCGTATCTTTTTGTTGAGTTTTCTCAACAAAAGATGCTATATTAGCTCCGGTTGTTCCAAGAAAGGCGGTGCGAGCGTTATGAACGATCAGTACGAGCAGTGCATCACATTCACGAGGAGCCATGAGGATGAGGAGATTCGGTCGCCAACTCGCGCTGATTCTGAGCGTTATTGTGGGATTCCATCTCTGTGGACCTCTGCGCTCAACGCCAGCCGCTGAGCCCTCCGTCCAATCGCGCCAGGCATCTTCCGGCAGGAAGAAGGTCAAGAAACCCTCACCCGTCCGCCGAGTTTCGCGGCGTCGCACGCGCCCATCCAGCCGTTATTTGCGGCTGGATGCCGCTTTGAAGAATGAGACGCGGCAGGCCATTGCCGAGGATGATCTCCGCGGAGAAGACCCCGAGGTCCGCCGGGCCGTCCTCGATGCCATGGGAGATTATGCGGGGACGGTCGTCGTCATGGACCCCCATACGGGGCGGATCTACAGCATCGTCAACCAGCGATGGGCGCTGCGGAAGGCGTTCAAGCCGTGTTCGACGATCAAGCTTCCGGTGGCTGTGGCGGGACTGAGCGAAGGACTCATTGATCCGAATGCCCTCGTTCCGCTGGGGCATCGTTCTCCGGCCCTCAATCTCACGGAGGCGCTGGCTCAGTCCAATAACCGCTACTTTGACGTGCTTGGGGCGCAACTGGGGCGAGAGAAAATCATCGCTTATGCCCGCGAGTGGGGATTGGGAAGTTGCACCGGCATCAATCTTCCCGGCGAAGTGCCGGGCAAACTCCCGCCGGAAAAACTCCCGGCATCATCCCGACGGCGGTCGTCCGCATCGCCGGCAGCGGCCGTCGGTCTCATGGCCAGTCACGGTGACGGCTTTGAGGTCACAGCCCTCCAGTTGGCGATACTCACATCAGCCCTTGCCAACGGAGGATACCTGTACCAGCCACAAGTGGTGAGATCGGAGGAAGAAGCGCGAAACTTTCGGCCTCTGTTAATTCGCCAGCTCAACCTCTCTGAGGAACATCGCCGCAGCATCATCGCCGGAATGGTGGGAGCTGTCCAGTACGGAACGGCCAAGTCGGCGTACGATCCGGCCATCCCCATTGCCGGAAAAACGGGAAGTTGTCGCAACGATACTCTGTGGACGGGCCTGTTTGTCTCTTTCGCTCCCGTCCATCGGCCTCAGCTCGTCGTCGTCGTGATCACCGAAGGACTCGGTCAGCGTGGTCCCATTGCCGCGCAGATCGCCGGGCGGATTTACCAGCGCCTGGCCCATCGCCTGGCTGATCGTCCCGTCGCGGAATCCCCGGCATCGGCAGCGACCGCTCTTCCGTCCTCGTCCTTCGCGCGTCTGTCTCTTCAGACTCTCTCCTGGATCCTCTCTCTGTTAATCCGGCTGAGTGGACCTCTGGGACTGTTCGGCTGACGTATCGGCACGTTTCTGTTCCCCCGGTTGTGCAGTTGCCGACGAGAGGCTCCGCGCAATTTTACTTCGCCGGCGAGCCTCTTCTATAATGACAGCCCATGTTTCGCGCTCTCATAACGACATGGGCTTTCGGAGGGACAAAATCTCACCCGCGGATGCATGCGGATCAGTTCGATCCGTTTGATCCATCCCTGGTGATCGTCGGAGGCAGCATCTGTGACTCGGCTCGCTGAGAGATTCGAGGCTATCGGTTTTTCGGAAATCGCTCGCATTCGGAATCGGATGCTCGAACTCGGCTCACGTCAGGCGGAAATCCACGCCTTTCACGGGGGAGAGCCGCTGTTTGATACTCCCGACTTCATCAAAGAGGCGGCCATTTGTGCGATTCGGGAGAATAAAACGCGATACGCGCCGTCGTCGGGCATCGCTCCGCTTCTTGAGGTCGTCGCCGACAAGGTTCGCCGCAAGAATAAAATTCCTGCCGAGCCCAGGGATGTGATTATTGTCAACGGGGGACTTCATGGATTGTTTTGCGCCTTCATGGTGACGGTCAATCCCGGCGATGAAGTTCTCGTGCTGTCTCCCTACTGGACGCCCATCAAGGACATCATCGCTTTGGCCGGAGGTCGCATTCGGTTGATCAGCACGGCCGAGGCGCGACGCGAGGGATTCGGACGCACGCTCAAGGCTGCCCTGACCGAAAAAAGCCGCGTCCTTTACATCAATTCTCCGGCAAACCCGACCGGCCTGGTGGTGACGGCTGAGGAGTTGAGGGAAATCGCGGAGGTAGCTCGGCTTGCTGACCTCGCCGTCATCTCAGATGAAGCCTATGAGGACATCGTCTACGATACGGAGCACGTCTCGCCAGCGTCGCTGCCGGGGATGTTTGAACGGACGGTGAGCGTTTTCACCCTCTCCAAGTCCTATTCCATGACCGGATGGCGCATCGGGTATGTCGTAGCTCCGGAGCCCTGGATGACCGGACTGCGAAAGATCACCTTGAATTCGGTGAACGTGGTGAACACACCTACACAATGGGCGGCCGTGGCAGCCCTCCTGCATGGAGATGAGTTCATCGCCCAGGCCGTGAAAGCCTATCGCTTGCGCCGGGATGCTCTCGTCACAGGGCTGCGATCGGTCGGCTTTCAGTGTGATCTGCCGATGGGAACCTTCTATGCTTTTCCCTACGTGGAGGGCGTTCTCGGTCAGAAGAGCTGGGAGGCTTTTGAGACGCTGCTCACGCGCGCTAATATCTCGACGGTTCCCGGAGCTGTCTTCGGGCCGCAGGGAGAAGGACATCTGCGCTTCACCTTCTCCGTTGCCCTGGAGACCATCGAAGCGGCCATTGCCCGGCTGCGACAGATCGTCTGAGGCGCGGGAGATGCAACCGAGTCCAGGCTGGAGGCTCCCCGCGTGGAGGATGTGTTCGGGGAGCGGGGGTGCCGTCCGGAAACAACGAAAGGAGCGCGGACTTTTGAATCTTCAGAACAGCGCAGGTCGAAATGCCTGTGCTCCGCTTTTCGGAGGAGGACATGAAGGCCATCATCTTTCATCAGCATGGAGGTCCTGAAGTTCTCACCTACCAGGATGTCCCGGATCCGTCCATCGGTCCCACCGACGTTCTTGTAGCGGTGAAGGCATGCGCCTTGAATCATCTCGATTTGTGGGTGCGGCGGGGATTGCCGGGGCGCTCCATTCCGCTGCCGCACATTCCCGGCAGTGATATTTCGGGCGTTGTCGCCGCTGTCGGTGCCGCCGTCACGCGGGTGAAACCCGGCGAGCGCGTCATGATTTCTCCCGGCCTGAGCTGCGGACAGTGCCCGGCGTGTTTGAGAGGCGACGATAATCTCTGCCGACAGTATGAGATTATCGGTGGTTATCGCCGCGATGGTGGCTACGCCCAGTACGTCGCCGTGCCGGAAGTCAACGTCATTCCTCTGCCCGATGAGATTTCCTTTGTCGAAGCGGCAGCGTTTCCTCTGGTCTTTCTCACCGCCTGGCACATGCTCGTCACTCGCGCCCGGATCAAACCCGGCGAGGACGTTCTCGTCATGGGAGCCGGCAGTGGCGTGGGAATGGCTGCGATTCAGATCGCCAAGCTCTTCAACGCACGGGTCATCGCCACGGCGGGAACCGATGCGAAACTGGAGAAAGCCCGGCAGCTCGGCGCCGATGACGTCATCAATCACACCACTTCTGACATCCTGGATGAAGTGAAACGCCTGACCGACCGGCGCGGTGTGGACATCGTCATCGAGCATGTGGGATCGGCGGTTTTCGACAAGTGCGTCCTCAGCCTCGCGCCCGGAGGACGCCTGGTGACGTGTGGAGCGACGACCGGATACGAGGCCACGGTGGACATTCGCTATCTCTTCAGCCGACAACTGAGTTTGCTCGGATCGTTCATGGGGAGCAAAGGCGAGCTGATGGAGGCGTTTCGGTTCTTCGTCGCCGGTCGGTTGAAACCGGTCGTGGATCGAACCCTTCCCCTGGTCGAAGCGGCTGTGGCTCATCGGCTCATGGAGGAGCGCCAACACTTCGGGAAAATCGTCCTTGTGATCTAGCTCGGCGTGCGCCGGGAAGACATGACGGGGGTGGAGGGGAGCCGGTCATCCCGATCGTATCCGGCCTCCCTGAGGTCAACGCATCTGCGGTGGAAAGGAGTTCTCAATTTTTCGCGCCCGCCTGAGACGCCGTTCCTGTCGCCTCGGTCGTGGGCTGGCGAGGTGTCTGCTCCGGCATCACCTGGGATTTCGCTTCCGCCCTGCTCCGGGCTAGATTCTGACCGTCTGCTTCACAGGCCGGAGTTCTGAAGGCGGTGTAGGGACTGCTTTGTGTGGACTTCCCTGTCGTTTCATGTCTTACGGTATCCGCCCGTGCGTTAATTTTTGCTTCATCATCCCCTTTACAAACTTTTGTGAAACGTCTCTTTCGAGATGAGCATCTAAGCGGGTGACATGGAGATGAAACACAGTGAGGTCAGATACGGAGGTCATTATGTTCTGGGATCGCCTTGAACGGCTCCTCGTTCATGATGTGGCCATTGATCTGGGAACGATTAACACGCTCATCTTCTTGCGGGGGCGAGGGGTTGTTCTCGCCGAGCCGACGCTCATCGCTACCGACAGGGTGACGGGAGAGGTCGTGGCCGTCGGACGCGACGCCCTGACCCTGTGGGGCCGTGAACCTCACGGAGTGACGGTTCATCGTCCGCTCCATTCGGGCGTCATTGCTGATTATGAGCTGACGGAGAAGATGCTGGCCCTTTTGCTGCAAAAGGCCCTCGGGAGCCGACCCCGTCTGTGGACCTTCCTGAAGGTTCTTGTGGGAACGCCGAGCGCTTCGACCTATGTCGAACGTCGTGCCGTGGAGGATGTTCTGAAGCGCCTGGGCGCCGTGGAGGTGACGCTCGTAGAGGAGGGGGCCGCAGCAGCGATTGGCTCGGGCACGTTGGTTCGCCACAATCGCGCGTGTATGATCGTTGACATCGGCGGGGGAACGACGGACATCAGCATTGTCTCCCCCACCGGTGTTGTCTTCTCGCGATCGCTGACAGCGGCGGGAGTGGCGATGGATGAGGCGATCCGCGACGCTCTCTATTCTCAACACAAGATCCTCATCGGCGAGCAAACGGCCGAGACGATCAAGCGAACGGTGGGCGCAGCCCTTCCCCAGCCGGCTCCTCGCGTTCTCACCGTTGCGGGCAAGAGCACGATGACCGGCTCGCCCTGCGATGTGACCATCACAAGCGAAGAGATTTTCCCCATTCTCGACGAGGTCCTGCGCGCGATCCTGGAGGGTGTTCGATCGGTGCTGGAGCACGTATCGCCGGAAATCGCGGCGGATCTTTGCACGACGGGAATCACGCTGACCGGAGGGGGATCGTTGCTCCGTGATCTCGATCACCGATTCCGTCAGGAGTTCGCTCTGCCCGTCCATCGCGCCGAGAATCCGCTCGAATCCGTCGTTCACGGTCTGGGGTATCTGCTCCAGGACCAAGAGATGCGGAATCGCTTCGCCTGCACCGAGGCGGTGGCCGAGTGGATGAATGACATGGCCTACAGTGCTGCTCGCTGATCGAAGGGGGCAAGACGATGAATCTGTGGACGCCCTTCACACAAAGTCACCGACCCCTTTGGGTCGAACGCGCTGTGCTCGGGACATTTCTGGCAGTGGTTCCGGGAGGGCTGCTGTTCCTCCTCTGGCTGGCCGCCCGTCGGTTAAAGCGGTCCCGGGCTGCCAGCCAGCGGGATGACTCTTTTACTCAGTAACGCGGAATGGAGGGATCAATCTCGACGGCCCACCGATCAATCCCCCCTTTCAAGTTTTTCACCCGACGAAAGCCGGTGTTGTAGAGGAACGCCGTGACTTTGGCGCTGCGCCCGCCCGTCTTGCAGTGGACGACGATCTCCTCGGTTGTCGGGAGCTCGTGGAGCCGACTGGGAACCTGATTCATGGGGATGAGGACGGCGCCGGGAATCCGCGCGATCTGCCATTCATAGGGTTCGCGTACATCGAGGAGGAACACGCGCTCGCCTCGATCGAGCTTCTCTTTCAGCTCGCGCACGGTAATTTCCAGTTCGGGTTGCGTCTGTTCCGGCTCGATCCCGCAGAATTGCTCGTAATCAATCAGCTCGCGAATCGTGGGATTCTCGCCGCAGAGGGGGCATTGAGGATCTTTGCGCACCTTGAGCTGGCGAAATTGCATCCGCAGAGCGTCAAAGAGCAGGAGTCGCCCGATGAGCGGCTCGCCCTGCCCGATGATGAGCTTAATCGCTTCGTTGGCTTGAATCGCGCCGACGATGCCCGGCAGGACGCCGAGGACCCCCCCTTCGGCGCAACTCGGCACCAGTCCCGGCGGCGGCGGCTCGGGATACAGGCAGCGATAGCACGGACCGTGCTCCGCGTAAAAGACCGATGCCTGGCCCTCAAAGCGAAAGATGCTGCCGTAGACGTTCGGCTTCTTCAACAGCACGCAGGCGTCGTTGACCAGATAGCGGGTGGGGAAATTATCGGTTCCGTCAATGATGATGTCGTAGTCTTTGAGGATCTCCAGAGCATTGCTGGAGGTGAGTCGCGTCTCGTAGGTGGCAATCTCGATGTGGGGATTGATGGCCTGCAATCGCTCCTTCGCCGACTCCAGTTTCGGGCGGCCAACATCGTAGGTCGTGTGGATGATTTGCCGTTGCAGATTGGTGAAGTCAACGACATCGAAGTCCACCAATCCGATGTGGCCCACACCCGCCGCAGCCAGGTACAGACCCAGCGGAGAGCCGAGGCCTCCTGCACCGATGAGCAGCACGCGCGCCGCTTTGAGTTTCTTTTGTCCCTCGATGGTCACCTCGGGCATAATCAGATGGCGGCTGTAGCGGAGAATCTCCTCGTGGCTGAGTTGGACCGTTTTCGCCCGCTCGGCAATCGCCGCCAGACCCGGAAGTGTCTCTGTCACGGATTGCCCGCCGGCGACCGAAGGTACGATGCTGATCTGATCGCCCGGCGTCACCGGCGTCTCCAGGTCTTTGAGATAGCGGATGTCTTCCTCGTTGAGATAGATGTTGACGAAATTCCGCAGCCGACCGTCTTCGGTGAATAAATGTTTGGCCAGCTCGGGGAATTGTTGCGTGAGAGTCGCCAGCACTTCACGGACGGTGCGACCTTCCAGGCTGAGGCTCTCACGCTCATCCGTGTAGCGCCGAAGCGCCGTCGGAATCATCACAGTGATGGCCATAGTCTCCTCCGAAAATCATCACGGGAGCACACGGATCATTCCCGTGCCCACCCGTCATCGTTTCAGGGCGAAGCCCCGATCCCGTGAAAAAGCCTCCGAATGGACCCGACCGATTCGACCAAGGCGACCGATTCACGTTCGTTACTGACCCGTGTTCAGACGACGGCTCATCATATAGGAGAAGCGCTCGCCTGCGCCTGTGCGACCTCGATTTCTTCCGGCTCGAATCGAGATCGGTCGTCCCTGAGCACCCAGGAGCGAACGTCCCCCGCTTTCCCCAGCGCGATTGAGACGATGACGTAGGAGTACCAGGGCCAGGCATGATCTCGGTCATAGTGCGAGGGTGTCGCCTCGTGATCGGGGTGCGAATGGAAGAAGCCGATCACCTCCCGCTGATGAGCCCGCGCCTGGCGCTCCAGTCGAAGGATGTCGTCGGGCGAGATGAGATAGCGATTGTGGCGTGAATCGAGTCGAGCGTTTTCCGTCGGATGAACGTCCTCCACAATTTTCACCGATCCGCTGACTCGACCGATGAGCACGCCGCATCCCTCTTCGGGATAGGTTCGCTCGCCATGCCGTTTGATGAGTTCGAGATGTTCGGCTGTGATGAGGATCATCTTTTCTCCCTCCACGCCTTCGTGGGCGACCGTCGTCGGGTGCACCCTTTGCGTCCGCCGATCATTTCGCCGACGGCAGAGGCGACGTGGCCTCTTCCTCCCAGAATCGTTCGCTGAGATACTTATCGCCGCTGTCGGGAAAGATGGTCACGATCACGCCCGAGCGCACGCGCCGGGCGACGGCGAGCGCGGCAGCCGCTGCCGCTCCCGATGACACGCCCACAAGCAACCCTTCCTCCCGGGCCAGCCGCCGAACCATCTCCTGAGCCTCCTCGGTCGTCACGGTCAGATTTTCGTCGGCCAGAGACGGATCGTAAATTCCCGGCACGATGGCCGTGGGCATGTGCTTGAGCCCCTCCAATCCATGAAACGGACTGTCGGGTTGAACGGAGATCAACCGAATGCTCGGGTTGAGTTCCCGCAATCGCCGACCGGTCCCGACGAACGTTCCGCTCGTTCCCAATCCGGCGACGAAGTGGGTGATCCGCCCTTCGGTCTGTTCAAAAATTTCCGGGGCCGTTGTCAGGTAATGCGCCCGCCAGTTAGCCGGATTGTTGTACTGGTCCGCGTAGAAGTAGAGATCGGGATTTTGCTGATAGAGGCGGCGGACTTCGCGGATCGCGCCGTCGGACCCTTCGCGTGGATCGGTGAAGACCAGTTCCACGCCGAAGGCGCGAAGAATGCGCTTGCGTTCCGGCGTGACGTTGGCCGGGACGACGAGCTTCACCCGGTAGCCTTTGACCCGACCGATCCAGGCGTAGGCAATGCCCGTGTTCCCCGATGTCGAATCAAGGATGATCTTATCGGGCGTGAGCTGGCCGCTTCGCTCCGCTTCCTCAATGATGTTGAGCCCGGCGCGATCCTTGACCGAACCGCCGGGGTTGTACCATTCGGCTTTGGCGTAAAGCTCCACGCCCTCGAGGTCTCGGGCGATCCGTCGCAACCGCACGAGCGGCGTTCGCCCGACCAGTTGCACCAGGTCAACGGGTCTCTCCCGCTGTCCGATCTCAGGCGAGAGCGTGTACATCGCTGCGCACTCCGGTCCACCTCGGCATCAGACCAAATAAAAAACCCACCGCCGGTCTCTCCGGGGTGGGTTTGCCCATCGGTTGCTCTTTCGTGCTTCGCCTAAAACCGTGGCCCTCCGCCCCCGGAGACCGCGCTCGAACACATACAACAACAGCAACAGCTCCGTAGAGCGAACGCCCGTGTATGCTCACTTCGATATGGCGAAGCACAGATCATTGTTCCCCACCTTTGCGCAAGGGGTTAAGTTTTTCATACGCCCGATCCCGTGTCAAGCGAACCACTTCCCGAATGCCGGCAGACATCAGCCCGCCCGGCGCATCCCGTCGCGGTGGCTTGCGGAGGGAGGGCCGATTATTCTCTTTCGGCAGAGGGCAGGGTATAATGGCCGCCTGCCCGAGGGAAGACAGGGGCACCCGGCTCTTCTGAGCCAAGCGCACAGAGGGGCAGGATCGAACAAGGAGGAATCCGTCGGTGAGGGCGATCACGGAGCAAATGAATCGGCAGAAGGCAGCCACGACTCCCCCGCGCATTGTTTCTCTCATTGCCAGCGCGACGGAAATTGTGTGCGCTCTCGGCTTTCGTGATCAGCTTGTGGGGCGCTCGCACGAATGCGATTATCCTCCCTCGGTCATCGAGCTTCCCGTCTGCACCGAGCCGAAGTTCCCCACCGCGGGATCGAGTCGAGAGATTGACGAGCGCGTCAAGACGATCCTCCGCGACGCGCTCTCGGTCTATCGCGTTCATGCCGACCGATTGCGGGAACTTCAACCGGATGTGATCGTCACTCAATCGCACTGTCAGGTGTGCGCCGTCAGTCTCGCTGATGTCGAACAGGCCCTTCACGACTGGCTCGGCGCGCGTCCCCGGCTGGTCTCGCTCGAACCCAATACGCTCGCCGATGTCTGGGAGAGCATTGCTCAGGTCGCTCGCGCGCTCGATGTGCCCGAACGGGGAACACAGCTCGTCGAACGACTGAAGGAGCGCATCGCGGCCATCGCCGAACAAGCTCAGGCGCTCTCCGATAAACCGACGGTCGCTTATATCGAGTGGATCGAGCCGCTGATGGCCGGAGGTAACTGGATGCCGGAGCTTATTGAACTGGCGGGCGGGATCAATCTCTTCGGCGTCGCCGGGAAGCACTCCCCCTGGATGTCGTGGGAGGAGTTGCGGGAGAAAGATCCCGACGTGCTGTTTGTGGCTCCGTGCGGCTTCGATATCGAACGGACGCGAGCGGAGATGACAGCGCTCACGCGTCGGGCGGAGTGGCCGCAATTGAAAGCTGTCAGATCGGGTCGCGTCTATCTGGCCGATGGGAATCAGTTCTTCAACCGCCCGGGCCCCCGCCTGGTCGAATCGCTGGAGATTCTCGCTGAGGTGTTGCATCCCCGGGTCTTTCGCTTCGGTCATCACGGGCGCGGCTGGCAGCGATTCGAATCATGACGACGGAAAGAGCCGCTCCCCTCAGTGAAGCCATGAACCATCGGAGCACGGACGCTATGAAACGGGTGAGACGCTCGGTCGCTTTTCGTCGCATCCTCGGTATCATTAGCCTGGCGCTGGTTCTTCTCTCCCCCACAGGAGCCCGACAGCAGAGGGAGCCGGATCCACAGGCCGTGCGCGCGCAGGTTCGCGCCTATCGCCAGCGTCACGATGCCGCCATTGTTCGCACGCTGGCCGAGTTTCTCTCCCTGCCGAACGTGGCCAGCGACCGGGGAAATATCGAGAGAAATGCCCGGTGGATCCTTCGGGAGTTCGAGCGGCGTGGGATTCGGGGCGAGCTGTTACGTGTGGGCGACAGTCCGCCGGTGGTCTACGGGGAACTGGTTGTGCCCGGTGCGCGGCGAACGGTCATCTTTTATGTCCACTACGACGGTCAGCCGGTGGATCCCTCGCAGTGGGCGACGGATCCCTGGACTCCGGTGCTGAGGGACAAGCCCCTGGAGCAGGGAGGACAGATCATCGAATGGTCAGCTCTGCGCTCTCCGGTGCCGGGCGAGTGGAGGCTCTATGCGCGGTCGGCGAGCGATGATAAGGCGCCGCTCATCGCCCTGCTCACAGCGCTGGACGCTTTGCGAGCGGCAGATATTCCTCTCTCGGTGAACATCAAGTTTTTCCTCGAAGGCGAAGAGGAAGCGGGATCGCCTCATCTGGCCGATCTCATTCGCGCCTCCGCCGAGCGATTGAAGGCCGATGTCTGGCTGCTGTGCGATGGGCCGGTGCATCAAACGCGGCGCATGCAGGTTTACTTCGGCGCGCGCGGCATCGTTGATCTGGAGCTGACCGTCTACGGCCCGATCCGACCGCTTCACAGCGGACACTACGGCAACTGGGCGCCGAATCCGGCCATGTTGCTTTCTCATCTGCTGGCCAGCATGCGCACATCCGACGGGCGCATCTCGATTCCCGGATTCTATGACGACGTGCGCCCGCTCACCGAAAG
>DATLZR010000028.1 GCA_035573895.1 Blastocatellia bacterium
GGGAGGCGTTTTTCTGAGCCTCCCCGCCGCTTTCGGGAGAAACCCTGCGCGGATGGATTGGCCATCCGTGATTTTAGTCGTGATCCTCTCCAGCGGAGAGAGCCAGCGACAACCGCTTCAGTCGTGGCCCTTCATCTGTGGGTTCTGATCGGTGGGAGTAGTTTCTCCTTCCGTCGTCTGTAATTCGGTGACGATCCGGGCCGCCACGCGCCGCGCCAGCTCCAGTTGGTCCGGCGCATAGGAGATGGCGGCGACGGCGGCGTGACCTCCGCCACCATACCGCTCGCAAATTTTCGCCAGATTGTGTCGGCGCGGATTCGGCGCCCAGGGATTGGAACCAACGGAGATTTTGGCCCGCACCGGGGAACGGCTCACCCCGATGCTGTAGGTCGCCTGGGGAAAGAGATAATAGGGGATGAATTTGTTGTAGCCTTCCAGATCGTAGTCGCTGATGTCGAAGAAAACGACGTTTCCCTCACAGCGGGCGATACGACCGATCACTTCCAGGGCTTTCAGGTGCCGTTCATACAGAGGCTCGAACAAGGCGACGATCTCCGGTTGCGCGGCCACATCGGCCAGTGACGTATACTGCAGGGCGCGAATCAGCTTCTCCGGTAGCCGGCCATCGCGCCCGGCTTCGATCACCAACAGGAGCTTCATCGCCGGTTCCTCGACGCTCACAGCCGCCTGCGGACTGGCATACTGCGCTCCATCAATGATGTCGGCCCAGCGAATCAATTCCTCCAGGGGGGTGCTATCGAATCCAAATCGCGCTGCGGTCGTATCGGCGATGAACTTGGTGCAGGATTTATAATCGGGGTTGAGGAATTTTCTCCCGCTTCGATCCCGGCGAAAGTGAGCTTCATCCTCGGGCGTGAGGAAGGCGCTTTCGTGATGATCGAACCACCAGGTGAGCTTCTCCGAGCTACTGTACTTGAAGTCCACGATGGCGTTTTCATCGCCGTCGAACAGCGTATCCTCGAACAACTGCCCGGCCTTGTGCATGAGGCCGCCGTACCCGAACTCGGCCTGCGCATTGATGCACTCCCGATAGAAGCGAGAGAAGACAGCCGCCGAGGCAATCCCATCGAAGCAGTTGTTGTGAAAGAGAACTTTGACTTTCATAGCCCGACAAAAAGCGGACAATGATACACGGACTCTTTCGCGATTGCAAAATCTTTCCCGGCATAACCGGCCCTAACGAGCCGGGAGAGATGATCGGGGGGTCACCGCTCATCCGCGCGGAGGGGAAGCTCTTCGGGCACGCATGTACGCTTCCCGACTCTCCCGGAGGATGAAGCCCGCCAGGACGCGAGGAAGCCTCTTTGAGTTCCCGGAAGGATAAGAGCACGCAGATTGAGCGAAGCCTTCCTCAGGAGAACCTCCGCCGAGACTGCTTTGCAAGGCGATGCAATTCACCGGAGGCCACAGACCGTCTCCTACCGGCCACCTTCAGCTTCAGCATCGCCGTGAGATCGGCGTTGGGGCTAAATCGGCAATACCGGCGCGGAATCTCGTCGCCTTATTCGCGTGTTCAGCGCGTCTTGCGGTCGGCTTCGTCTGCCGCACACCGAGAAACACACCACAAAAAACACAGAACGTGCGAATCATGAGGCAGGGAATTCCTTTCTCCTCACATCCCCTTGCAGTTTTCAATTGCCCGCACCCGGGAGCGCACATTCTTGCTTGCGCGCCTCTGCCCGCAAGGAGGCGGGCGCTCCCAGGGCAAACTCGGTTACAAACCGCCTTAGACGTTTTTGAGGGCTTCTCTCACCCGGTCGGGAGTCATCGGCATCTCGAAGAGGCGGGCTCCAGTGGCATCGAAGATGGCATTGGCGATGGCTGCTCCAACGGGAACAATGGCCGGTTCACCGCCACCCTGGGGAGCCAGCTCGTCGTTTTTGATGAGCACCGTTTCGATCTGCGGCATCATGGAGAACCGAGGAATCTGATAGGTGTCGAAGTTTGTCGTCAGAAGTTGGCCGCCTTTGAAGCGAATCTCCTCGGTCAGCGCATACCCCAGCCCCATCATGAGGCAGCCTTCGATCTGCATCTGCGCTCCATCGGGATTGATGACCAGGCCCATGTCCTGAGCGCACACGATCCGTTTCACCTTCACCTGACCGGTCGCTCGATCCACAGCGACCTCGGCGATTTCGGCGACATAGGTTCCCGCATCAATGCCGCAGGCGATGCCCACGCCGCGTCCGCTGGGGGCCACGGCCTTTTTCCAGCCGAATCGCTCGGCAACCGTTTGCAGAACGCGCCGCATTCTCGCATCGGAAGTGTTGTGCAGGCGAAATTCGAGCGGATCCATCTTGGCCTTGGCGGCCATCATATCAATCTGCGATTCGCGGGCGAAGACGTTGAGATTCGCTCCCGGAGCACGCCAGGGGCCGGTGGCAAAGGGATGAACCCGCGTGGGGTCCTGTCCCCAGCGTCCATAAACCCTCATGAGATTGTGCGGGACATCGTAGAATTGTTCGGCGCTTCTCGGCCCGGCGAAGTAGACCTGGTAGTCCCACAAACAAATCTTCCCCTGACGGTCGAGTCCCGAACGAATCTTGACGACGGCGGCGGGGCGGAAAGTATCGTAGAAGAACTCTTCCTCGCGGCTCCACATGACCTGAACGGGCTTGCCCGTGATTTTGGCCAGGCGGGCGGCTTCCATAGCCTGTCGGTTATTGCTCTTGCCGCCAAATCCACCGCCGACAAAAGGCGTGATCACGCGAACTTTTTCCAGCGGCAGATTGAGGGACTGGGCGATCTGTTGCTGGAGCGGAAACGGTGTTTGCGTCGAGGCCCAAACGATCAGTCGTTCTCCCTCAAAACTCGCCACGGCCGTATGCGTCTCTATCGGCGCGTGTGCTCCGTAGCCATTCACATAGGTCGCTTCAAAGAGCGAGACGGCGAGCTTTTCGCCTTCGGCCAGGTCCCCTTTTCGCTCTCTTTCCTGAGGAGCCGGAGCGTTCTTGATCACGTGCTCGAAGATGGTTCGATCATCAACGGTTGCCGGAGGCGTCTCAAATTCCGCCCGAACTTGCTCCAGCGCCGCAGCGGCCGTTTCGGGATCGGAGTGGAGCACGGCGATGAGGTCATTCTCTTTGACAACCGTTACGCCGGGGATTTTCTCGGCGGCTGTCGTGTCCACGCTCTTGAGGCGGGCTCCATGAGCCGGCGGTCGGAGAATCTTCGCATAGAGCATTCCCGGCAGACGAATATCGCCGGCGAATTGAGCAGCTCCGGTGACTTTGGCGATGGCATCCCGGCGCGGCGTCGGCTTCCCCATGATCGTGAATTCAGAAACGGATTTCAGAACGGCTTTTCCTTCGAGCCGACGGATGATTTTTTGTCCTCTGGCGAGCTGCCCGTAAGTCACCCGCCGCGACCTGTCGTCGCTGACGAAGATCACGCCGTTGTCCGCGGTGAGTTTTTCCTTGGGCACCTGGAGATGCTCCGAGGCCAGCTCCAGAAGAACGGCCCTGGCTTCGGCGGCAGCAGCTCGCAAGGCCGGACCGAAAAAGCGCGTGGACATCGAGCCGAAGGTCCCCATATCCCAGGGACAGAGATCCGTATCGCCCATGACCATCGTGATGGCATCAAGCGACACGCCCAGCTCATCGGCCGCCATCTGAGCCAGAGAGGTCACCACTCCCTGCCCCATTTCGATCTTCCCGGAGTAAACGGTCACGCGCCCATCCTCACCGATCCGCAAGTAGGCATTGAAATCGGTGGGATAGCTTCGACCGCGAGATTCCTGTCCCAAAAGATCCTCCCAATCCGAGAGGTCCGTCGTGAAGAGAACGACAATGCCGCTGCCGAGCAGCTTGAGGAAATCACGTCGGGCAATCCGGCCCGACGCCGAAGATGTCGCCGCCGAGTCTGTTCGTCGTTGTCTCATGGTGTGCCTCATCGTGTCCCAGCCACTCTCTCGATGGCTTGAACGATGCGCCAGTGGGCGGCGCACCGACAGAGATTGTTATCCATACCGGCAATGATCTGCTCCCGCGTCGGACGGGGATTTTTCAAAAGTAGCGCGTAGGCCGTCATGATCATCCCCGGCGTGCAGAACCCGCACTGGAATGCTCCCAGGTCGGCGAACGCTTTCTGCAGGGGATGGAGCTTACCATTTTTGGCCAACCCCTCGATGGTCAGTACCTCCTTGCCGCGAACTTCTCGAATGGGAAGCTGGCAGGAGCGAACGGCCTCTTTGCCGACGACCACCGTGCAGGCTCCACAGAGACTGAGACCGCAGCCGAACTTTGTTCCCGTCAGCCCCAGATCCGTGCGCAAAACCCAGAGCAGCGTCCGATTGCCGTCAACCTCCAAGCGAACCGGTTTGCCGTTGAGTTGAAAAGTGATTGTTTCTTTCATAGTGGCGATAATTTTAGACACCGGCTTATGTTTCTGTCAAAACGAATTTTTTGAACTGGGAGTCGTGCTCCGGGCGATGCGATCCCCCCGGGATCTCCTAAGGGAGCGAGCCGACATCTCCCGCTCGGGCCAACCCCTCGGTCACCGTGAGCGGATTGGCCGACATGCACTTCCTCATGTTAATCAGGCGCAAAGGAGATCGGCTCACGCCAGAGGTCTTTTATCGGCACGATCAGAGTTCATGAGCGCACTGTTTCGCATGATTCGTGACAGAATGCGTCCGCCCGGGCTGGTTAGATGATCTGTCGGCTGCGTCCGAGCGAAGTCTTTTTACCCGTGCTCCCCGGGCGTGCGCGCCAGCGCAGGCGCGAACTTCAGACCGCCTCGACGGGCGGCTGAGAGTATGACCGGAATCTGGAAGAGTCATAAGCCTTCGCAAAGCGACGGATGTGGGCCCCGTCGAGCGAAGCCTTGAGCTTCATTGCGCCGGGGCAGTGGCCGCAACGGCACTGATAGCCGAGCCATTTCACCCAAAGTGGGGGATTTCGCCCGCCCAAAGAGCCGAAGATGCCCCAATGGTTTGCACCTCCTGAGGAAGGAGATGTGGAATGAAGTCCCTGCCCGCCACCAATAAGTTTCTCCCTGCCAACGAGGTGGGGGCCAGATACTGCCCCTTCCCTCCACTCATCCCGAAACCGGGAAAATTCCCGGCCAGGATCCGCGAAATGGTATACTTGTTGCTTGGTGGAAGATGACAATCGTAAACTGGAACGTCAGGGTGTTTGAATGAACATGTTGCCGTGAGGTGGGGAATCGCCTTAGGGGGTCGGACCCGTTCGCAGGATTCGGCTGGAGAGGTCGAGAGGTTCAGGATGCAAGGGCAAGATGATCGTAAAGCGGCTTCCCTTTCCGACCTCACTTTCGACGGTGATCGTTCCTCCGTAGGAGGTGACAATGCGTTTGCACGTGGCAAGACCGAGGCCGGTGCCGCGCTTTTTCGTGGTGAAGAAGGGGCGGAAAATCTTCTCCCGATTTTCCGGCGGGATGCCTTCGCCAGTGTCGGAGATAGAAATCGAGACGGCCTCACCGGTTTGACTCCCACGAGCGGGCACGCGAGCAGTTTCGGTCACAATCCGACCCTCATCCTTGATCGCATGAATGGCGTTGATCAGAAGGTTGAGCAAAACCTTCTGGATCTCATCGGGATCGAGAGTAATCGGCGGCAGGTCAGGAGCAGGATGAAATTCAAAGGTGATTCGATCGGTCGGAGCTTGCATCTGGACGGTGGTCAGGACGCGCTCGATGAGGGCGTTCAGATCGGTTGGCGTGCGATGGGCCGGACGCGGACGGGCGTATTCGAGCAGGTCGCCGATGATGCGATCAATGCGCAGCGTTTCTTCCAGGACATGATTGAGAATTCTGCGGCTGGGATGATCTTCCGGCAGTCCATCGCGCACGATCTCGATTGCGCCTTTGATTCCGGCCAGAGGATTTTTCACCTCGTGGGCCAGGCCGGCGGCCAGCTCGCCGATCAGGGCCAACTGTTCGGCGCGAGCAATGCGCCGCTCCAGAGCCACCTGCTCGGTGATGTCCGAGACCACATGAACCGAGCCGTAGGCGCGTCCTTGATCATCCACGAGCGGATCAACGGTAATGCGCAGGATTTGGCCGTTGGGGCGCTCGATGACTTCGGTCACTTGATGGGGCGGACAATTGAGCGCGCGGAGATCGGCGCAATCGGGCAGCGGCTGGTCCCGATTGAGCATGACCAGACAGCAGGGTTTCCCGATGAGCTGTTCCGGGGGAAGATCCAGAATGCGCGTGAGGGCGCGATTAACCTTGGCCAGCCGCAGATCGGCCGTATGAACCGAGATGCCATCGCTGATGGCATTGAAGGTGCTCTCCCACAGTTGACGGGCGCGCAGGTTTTCTTCGAACAGGCGAGCGTTCTCGATGGCCATGCCCAGTTGATCGCCGATGGCCTGGAGCAGATCAATATCCGCCGGAAGTTCCTGATCGGGATCGCGGGTGGCCGTCGTCAGCACGCCGATACAGGTTCCCCCGGCCATGAGAGGAACGCAGGCCAGAGCATGCACGCCCGCCTCTCGAACAACCTGACGGGTGATGCGAGGATCGCTCGCGGCATCCCGCAGGACCACCGGTGTCGTGGTGGCGAAGACGTAGCCGGCCACCCCTTCGCCGGGAGTCATGCGATCAATCCCCTGAATGAGATCGGGAGGCATTCCCCGAGCGGCTCGGACGCGCAGCACGCCCTCATCGGAATCAAACAGCATGATGTGGGCGAAGTCGGTATGAAACAGGCGCATGACGGTATCGAGAATCTCATCGAGCAACGGCCCCAGCTCACGCGCATGACTGAGCGCCGTGGCGATCGAGCTCAGCGCCATGAGCTTCTGAACAGCCGCCGGGGTGTCCGCGTCGGCCGGCAGCGTCGGCGTCCGAACGCTGACGGCCCGGGAATCTTTGTGACGGCTCGCCATAACCTCGCCCTGCGCATCAGGACGAACAATCTTAGCGTCAAAGGATAACCCGAGTCAATTTTGATGAGGAAAGACAATGGCCAAGCATAAGATACTGATTGTGGACGATGAAGACCTCCTCCGCTGGTCGCTCCGCACCAAGCTGGAGCAATGGGGATATGAGGTCATCGAAGCTGAAACGGCTCTTCAGGCCCTCGAACGCTTCGAGGAGGAAGCGCCGCATCTGACGATCCTCGACATTCGGCTGCCCGACGGCTCCGGAATTGATGTCCTCAAGAAGATCAAGGAGCAGGACCCCAATGCCGTCGTCATCATGATTACGGCCAATACGACCGTGGATAATGCCGTGGCGGCCTTGCGCCTGGGAGCGTTCGATTTCATCTGCAAGCCGATCAATTACGATGAGCTGGAAGCCGCCGTCCGCAATGGGCTGGAGACGAGTCACCTGCGCGATACGCTCCATCGCGTCCAATCCTATCAGAAGAAGCGTTTCAGCTTCGACATGATCGTGGGGAATTCCCCGAAGATGCGCGAGCTACTGGAAGTGGTCAAGCGGGTGGCCGAAAGCGAAGCCTCCTGCGTGGTGCTTCAGGGGGAATCGGGCGTGGGCAAGGATCTCATCGCCAAAGCGATTCACTATCAAAGTCGCCGTGCCGACTATCCCTACATCGCCGTCAATTGCGCGGCCATCCCCGAGACGCTCATGGAAACCGAACTCTTCGGCCATGAGAAAGGCGCGTTCACCGATGCCCGCGCCCAGAAGAAGGGCGTCTTCGAGATGGCCGACGGCGGAACGATCCTGCTCGACGAAATCGGCGAGCTTCCCCTTGGTCTCCAGGCCAAACTCCTGCGCGTCATCGAAGAACAGCAGTTTCGTCGCGTGGGCGGCGTCAAGAACGTCTCCGTTGACGTGCGCATCATCGCCAGCACCAATCGCGATCTGGAAGAAGAGGTGCGCGCCGGCCGCTTCCGCGCCGATCTCTACTACCGCTTGAGCGTCGTTCAGATCACCATTCCTCCGCTACGCGAACGAAAGGAAGACATCCTGCTCATCGCCGAGCACCTCATCAAGCACTTCAACGTCAAGATGAAGAAAAACATTCTCGGCCTGGCCCCTGAGACCAAGAAGCTTTTTCTCGAATACCACTGGCCGGGGAATGTGCGCGAACTGAGAAACACCATCGAACACGCCATGATCTTTGAAGAATCGCCCTACCTCACGCCGAAATATCTCTATGATCGGATTGCCCGACCGCCGCTCGGGCCGCGCCCGGTCGAAAGCAAAGGGGTGATCACGGCTTCGCTGGGACAGATGACGCTGGAAGAGATCGAACGAGAGCTGATCCGACAGGCGCTCGAACGCACGGGCTGGAACCAAACGCGGGCGGCTGAATTGCTGGGTATCTCCCGCGATGCCATTCGCTACAAGATCAAAAAGCACGGAATCCGTCGCGAGGCCGTCGTCTCGTCATCAAGTTGAGAGGCGTGGGGGGCGGGAGCGTCGGAAATTTGCCGGGTGGGGAACTTCACCCGCACGGTTGAGTCGTTTCACCCCGACGGGGACCGTGCACCAGACGCAGAATCCCGCTACCCGCTGAAGAAATAACCGGTTACTCGCCGCGCTCTCCTCGATTCACTCCGGTATGAGAATTGCCTCCTCTTTTCTGCGGTCTGTAGGCTGACGATGGCCTGGGAACGACCGGAAGCCGAGGAGGAGAGCGACCGTGTGGAGGCTGACTGTCTCACCGCGTTTTCAGGCCTCGATGGAGGGAGATCAGGCAGACCAGAAAGCTGCCATTTCGGCCTGTCCTGATCGGGACAGGTTCCGTAAAAGGCGCAGAGCGAAAGGAGCCTCCCATGGCGAGGATTTTACTGGTAGACGATGACCCTAACATGCGCCTCATTTACGCGACGGTCTTGAGACACAACGGACACGACGTCGTCGAAGCGACATCGGCTTCGGAGGCCCTGGCAGCGGTGGAACAAGGCGCATTTGATCTCGTCATTCTGGACGTCAAGCTCGGCACAGAAAGCGGCCTGACGGTGCTGCAACGATTGGCGACAACCTCTCCTCATCTGCCGGTCATCTTGCTGACGGCCTATGCATCATTCCAGGACGATTTCACGTCGTGGCTGGCCGACCGCTACCTGTTGAAATCGTCCGATCTCGATGTGTTTTCCAGCGAAGTCGAGCAGGTTCTACAGCATCGCAGGATGCCTCCTGCCCACCGGCAGGGAGTGGAAGAGCGCGTCCGTCCTTGACCGCAGAAAATGACTCGTTCTCGAACAGGACCTTCGGCGCATTCACTCTTTGAAGACCGGCATCCTCTGGATGCTTTCTTTGCTCCCCGGAGCGTTGCGGTCTTCGGAGCCAGCGAAAGCCCTGGCGATGCGGGATGTCGCGTCCTGGAGAACCTGCGGGCGCATCCCTTCGCGGGGCGGGTCTATCCGATTCATGCCCGGCACTCGACGCTCCTGGGCCTGCCCGTTCACCGTCGTCTCGCCGATCTGCCTGAGCCGGTGGATCTGGCAGTGATCGCGACGCCCGCCGCTGCCGTGCCGGATGTCATCGCCGAATGCGTTGAGGCGGACGTGCCCGGCGCCCTCCTTCTCTCTGATGGATTCCGCGAGACAGGAATTGAGGGCGCGCGCCTGGAAGAAAAGATTCTCGCCCACGCACGACGGGGAAGACTCCGGATCATCGGCCCCGGTTCCCTCGGCGTGATGTCGCCGGGAATCGGCTTGAATGCCACGTGTTTGAGCGCATCGGCGCGTCCGGGGACTATTGCTTTCCTCAGCCAGAGTGGGGCACTCGCGGCGGCCATTCTCGATTGGAGCGTGCGGGAGAATGTCGGCTTCAGCGGCTTTGCCTCGGTCGGCGGAATGCTCGATGTGGGCTGGGGCGACCTCATTGATTATTTCGGACGGCAGAGCGGCACAACGGCCATTCTCATGTACATGGAATCGGTGGGTCAGGCGCGGGCGTTCATGTCGGCGGCGCGGGAAGTGGCTCTCACCAAGCCGATCATTGTGCTTAAAGTCGGTCGCACGGCCACAGCTCGGGCGACGGCCCCCATCGGTGACGACGAGGTCCTCGACGCCGCCTTTCGCCGGTGCGGTGTGTTGCGGGTGACGACCATTGCCGAACTCTTCTATCTGGCCGAAGTCCTGGCGAAGCAGCCGCGCCCGCGCGGGCCTCGCCTGGCGATTCTCACCAATGCCAGGGGCCCGGCACTTCTGGCCACCGATGCCTTTCTCGCCGAGGGTGGCGAACTCGCCACTTTCTCATGCGAAACGCTCGAGGCGCTCGCCGAACTTCTACCCTCGGTCAGCAACCGGGGTAATCCCGTGGACATTCTCAGCGATGCGGATCCGGAGCGGTATGCTCGCGCTCTGGACATCCTTCTTCACGATCCCCAGACCGACGGCGTGCTCGTGATCCTGACGCCGCAGGCCCTGACGGATGCGACCCGTACAGCCGAGCGCGTGAAGGACACTGCCGCCCGCGTCAAGAAACCCGTCCTGGCCAGTTGGATGGGAGGAGAGGCCGTCGCCGAAGGGGAGGCTCTTCTCAATCGCGGACGTATTCCCACGTTCCCCTATCCGGACACGGCAGCCCGTATCTTCACCGCCATGTGGCGCTACAGCACGACGCTGCGCAGTCTCTACGAGACGCCCCAGTTGCCGTCAGAAACCGACAGCAGCTATGACCGCGCATCTGCCCAGGAGATCATCACCGCCGCGCGCTCGGTCGGTCGAACGTTGCTCAGCGAAGACGAGTCCAAGCGCCTGCTTTCCACCTATGGCATTCCTACAGCGGCCACGCGCATCGCGCACACGGAGGAAGAGGCCGTCCGCCTGGCCGATGAGATCGGCTATCCCGTCGTCCTCAAGCTCCATTCGTTCACGATCACGCAAAAGGCGAGCATCGGGGGCGTTCACCTCAATGTCAGTGACGCGCAGGCGGTCCGTCGCGCCTATCGAGCCATCGAATCGGCCGTCACCACGACGGCGGGCGCAGAGCATTTTCAGGGCGTCACCGTTCAACCGATGATCTCGTGGGTCGGCTACGACCTCCTGCTGGGAAGTTACCTCGATCCGCAGTTCGGTCCGGTGCTCGTCTTTGGCTCCGGGGGACCATCCGGGGAGATCTATCGAGATCGGGCGCTCGGGCTTCCGCCTCTGACGACAACGCTTGCCCGGCGCGTGATGGAGCAGACCCGCATCTACCGGGCTCTCACCGCAGCCAACGGGCGCGCATCGGTGGATATGCTGGAACTCGAACGCCTCTTTGTGCGCTTCAGTTATCTTGTGGCCGAACAACGCTGGATTCGGGAGATCGCGATCAACCCTCTGCGGGCGACTCCCGAAGGTTTCCTCGCCCTCGACGCTTCCATTCGACTCCACGCCCTCGATGTGAACGAAGCCGATCTTCCGCCGCTGGCCATCCGTCCCTATCCCACGCAGTACGTGGGGGCGTGGACGATGACCGACGGGCGGACCGTGACTATTCGTCCCATTCGCCCGGAAGACGAACCGTTGATGGTCGCCTTCCATTACACGCTTTCGGATCGCAGCGTCTACCTTCGCTACTTTCACCTGCTCAAGCTCGATCATCGGATCGCTCATGAGCGATTGGCTCGCATCTGCTTCATTGACTATGATCGCGAGATGGCACTGGTGGCCGATTTCCGAAATCCCTCAACGGGAGAACACGAGATTCTCGGCGTGGGGCGGTTGACGAAAATCCCCGGCACAACCGACGCCGAGTTCGCTATCGTGGTCGCCGATCACATGCAAGGGCGCGGTCTGGGCACGGAGTTGCTGCGACGGTTGCTCCAGGTGGCGGCCCACGAAAAGCTCGGCCGGGTCACGGGCGATATTCTCCCGGAAAATCTCCCGATGCAGCAGGTCTGTCGCAAGCTCGGATTTCGCCTCCGCTATATCGCCGAGGACGGGATCGTGAAAGCCGAATATGACGTCGGATCACCGCCACCGGTCCTCTCGCCCGAAGCGATCTCCTCCCAAGGGAGGAGTTGACGATGAACATACGCCTGTCAGAGCGCAGCCGGTGCCCTCGACGGGCGGACAGGCTGCACCAATTCCGGGAATTCCTTGACTTCCCCTTGGAGGGATTGGTATGGTGCTCCGCTTTTTGAGCGGGCAGAACTTATGACAGAGGAAGGTGCCTATGGTCTCATACAATGGTATTCCGGTGCCCCAAGAGGGCCAGAAGATTCGCATTGAAGACGGAAAACTCGTCGTTCCCGATAATCCCATTATCCCCTTCATCGAAGGAGATGGCACGGGCCGCGATATCTGGCGAGCGGCTCATCGCGTCTTCGAGGCGGCCGTTGCCAAAGCCTACAAGGGCGAGCGCCGCGTCATCTGGTATGAGATCTTCGCCGGAGAGAAGGCCTACAACCGCTTTGGCGAGTGGTTGCCTCAGGACACGGTGGCGGCCATTCGCGATTTCACCGTGGCCATCAAGGGCCCGTTGACGACGCCGGTGGGCGGAGGCATTCGCTCGCTCAACGTCGCGCTGCGGCAGTTGCTCGACCTTTATGCCTGCGTGCGGCCGGTGCGCTGGTATCCAGGTGTTCCCTCACCGGTCAAACACCCGGAGAAGCTCGACGTCGTCATCTTCCGCGAGAACACCGAAGATGTCTACGCGGGCATCGAGTTCCAGCAGGGGACGGAGAATGCTCGGAAGACGATCGAATTTCTCCAGAGCCTGGGCTACACCGTTCGCCCCGACAGCGGCATTGGCATCAAGCCGATCTCCATCACCGGCTCCCAGCGGCTGGTGCGCAAAGCCATCCGCTATGCACGAGATAACGGGCGGCGCGTGGTGACGCTCGTGCACAAGGGCAACATCATGAAGTTCACCGAAGGAGCCTTCCGCGATTGGGGCTATCAGGTCGCCCGCGAGGAATTCGGCGACATCACCGTCACCGAACAAGAACTGGGGGAGAAGTACGGTGGCAAGCTCCCCGAAGGAAAGATCCTCATCAACGACCGAATCGCCGACTCGATGTTCCAGCAAGTTCTCACGCGACCGGACGAATACTCGGTCATCGCGACGCCCAACCTCAACGGCGATTATCTGAGCGATGCCTGCGCGGCTCAAGTGGGCGGGCTGGGGCTGGCTCCGGGAGCCAATATCGGCGATTACATCGCCCTGTTCGAGGCGACACACGGAACGGCTCCCAAATACGCCGATAAGGACGTGATCAATCCCAGCGCCGTCATCCTCGCCGGCGTCATGATGTTCGAGTACATCGGCTGGCGCGAGGTGGCCGATCTCATTACGACCGGCATCAGCCGGACCATCTCGCAGAAAGTAGTGACCTACGATCTGGCCCGCCTCATGGAGGGGGCCCGTCAGGTCAAGACGAGCGAGTTCGCCACCGCCATCATCGAGAATATGGGTTCGTGAGCGGCGCCGTCTTTCCCGTTCCCCAGCGGGAAAGACCGCGCCCCAGCCCCCGGCCACTCAGGGCTTCGCCCCCGAGCAGTCGCGGGCAAGGGGAGGGAGATTATGGCGCGAAAGAAAATCACTGTGGTCGGCGCCGGGAACGTCGGCGCGACGGTCGCCCATCGCCTGGTGGATAAAGAGCTGGGCGATGTCGTCCTCGTTGACATCATCGAGGGATTGCCTCAAGGCAAGGCGCTCGATCTGGCCGAATCCACTCCGGTCCTCGGCGCGGATGTTCGCGTCGTCGGATCCAACGGCTACAAGGAGACGATCAACTCCGACGTCGTCGTCATCACGGCGGGCGTGCC